>CAXGRO010000250.1:0-7982 GCA_964012055.1 uncultured bacterium | reverse complement strand
GGGGCAGGCGTTGGTCGCGGTCGAGCCAGTTGATCTCGCAGTCGCCGGCCAGGCCGCGGTCTATCCAGTGGTTGAGGGCGTCGAGCAGGGATTGCATGCGCGCCGGGGTGAAGGCCTGGCGCAGGATGAGGTAGCCCTGGTCGTGGTAGGTTTGCAGGTCGGACGGAGATATGGTCGACATAATTCTAGCGGGTTTGGGAGACGGCGCCGGTGTGCTCTTGCAGCCAGCCGCGCAGCGGCACGTCTTCGTCGGTGGGTGAGGTGTAGCCGAAACCGCCGGTGGGCGCGTCGCCCAAGATCTGGCGGCGGATGGGATCGCAGTGTTCAAAGAGGTGCTCCACGGTCTGGTCGTCGCGCGGGCGCAGCCAGCGGTAGCTGTAGCCGTAGAACAGGACCTTGCGGGTGATATTGGAGATATTGGAAGTGACGGTGTGCCAGAGGCGGCGGTCGAATATGATGGCGCCGCCGGCGGGGCAGAGAATGGGCTGGGCGCCCTGCGGCAGGGTGCCGTCTTTGGGGATGTCGTACTCGTCCATGAGGTGGGTGCCGGGGATGGCCCAGAAATTGGCGCGGCCGGGTTGGGTGCAGTCGCTTAGGAAGAAGGCGACTTTGATGGAAATGCGCGGGCGCGGGCTGAATTCGAGGTCGCGGTTTAATTGGTCGCTGTCCTGGTGCCAGCCCTGATATTGCACCTCGGTCTCGCCGGACGGCGGGGGCGGAGTATAGGCGATAACGGTGTGGTAGATCTGGATGTTCCAGCCGAGGATACCCCATACTTTGGGGAAGATGGTAGGGTAGTCGACCAGGTCGAGCAGCAGATCGTGGCGCCACACGACGTCGCGTATGGTCATGCGCTCGTTGGGCCCGACGCCGCGCTCCTGGCGGATTTGGGCGTTGATGCGGTCGGTGGCTTCTACGAGGCCGTCGACCATGGAGGTGGGCAGGACCTCGTCGAGGACGAGGTAGCCGTTTTCTTCAAATTCGCGGTGCTCGGCTTCGGTGAGGCTGTGGGCGAGGCAGGCGGGGTCCATAAGGTATTTTCTCCGATGACAGAATTAGTCTGGGTGAATCTGGTTCCAGGGCATGGGGTAGTCGCGGTGCCAGCCGACGCGGCCAAAGTCGGGGTTGCTGGAGTGGCTGAAGGTGTAGACGCACTGGGGGAAGAAGGCTTGCCTGATGGAGCGCATGATTTCGGCGGTCAATTGGGTGTCGAGACGTTGTAAGAGGTCGGCGCAGGACGGGTCGGCGGCGCGGTTGTGTTGTTCGGCGGGGTCTTCTTTCAGATTGAACAGATGCGGGCCGCCGGGGTATTTGCAGAATTTCCACTGGCCGTCGAAGAGCATCCAGCTGTTGTGCAAAAAGCCGGCGATAAACTCGCGCGGCACGTGGTCTGGAAGGTTGAGGCCGGGCAGGGGAGTGGAGTCCATGTAGCTGGGGACGGATTGGCCGGTCAAATTGAGCAGGGTGGCGGTGACGTCGGTGAGGGTGACTAGATCGCGGCAGACGGCCGCCTCTTGCAGGGACGGGTGGCGCACCAGCAGAGGGACGTGGCAGGCGCCTTCGTAAAAGGATGCTTTGCCCGACAGGCCGTGGTCGCCCAGGTAGTCGCCGTGGTCGGAGCTGAAGATGATGACGGTGTTGTCTAGCAGGCCCTTGCGGCGCAGGGCTTCGACGATGCAGCCGACTTCGTGGTCGATTTGTTTGACCAGACCGGTGTAGCGGGCGCGGCGCAGCAGGTGGTGGTGGCGCTGGGGAGTGCTGTCGTTTTTGATGGTGTACCACGCTTTGCCGTACGGGTTGGCGGTGCCCTTGGCGCCGCGGCGCATGCGGGCGGTGTCTTCTTTGACGGTGGGCAGGGGCTCGGGCATGTCTTCGGGGTTGAAGGTGGCGTACTCGGCGCTGGGATCGTAGGGGTCGTGGGGGCCGGGAAAACCCACCATCATGGCAAAGGGTTGGTCGCCGTCGTACTCGTCGATCCAGCGCACCGTCTCCTGGCCGACAAAGTGGTCGACGCTGTACTCCCAGGGGATGGGGCTGACTAAGGCGCCGAAGTTTTGGTGATAGGAAGGCTCGTCGTAGAACGAGGTTTTGCTGTAGCCGTGGCGTTTGAGGAAGTGGTGGTAACCGTCTTCGATAAAACCCCAGAGTTTGTCTTCGGCGATGATGCGGCGCTGGAATCCCAGGCGTTCTTCCCAGGGGTAGAAGTGCATCTTGCCGGTGGCGACGGTGTAATAGCCCTGTTGATTGAGCAGTTCGGGCCAGGTGTTGAGGCCGCAGGCGCGGTAGTCGGGGCGCAGGCCCTGGCCGTTGTCGAGCACGCCGGTTTTAATGGCGTTCATGCCGGTGATGAGCGAATTGCGCGCCGGCACGCACACGGGGTGTTCGGAGTAGGCCTGCTCGTAGCGCACGCCGCAAGCGCCCAGGGTGTCGATATGGGGCGTGTGGATGAAAGAGGCGCCGTAGCAGCTGAGAAAATCGGCGCGCAATTGGTCCGGCATGATGAAGAGCAGGTTGGGACGGGACATTGTGTGCTTTCCTTAAACAATACTGTGGACACTTTTTCGATTTCGAGCGGATTTTTGTAAGGTTGAAATCGAAAAAGTGATTATTTATCAACAAGTTACAAATTTCAATATCTATTTATCTAAGCCGTTATTTATCAATGGCTTACAAAAAGTGTCCACAGTATTGTTAAACCATTGCGAATGTAGAAAACTGTAAGTACATTTTGTGCTTTCCACAAGGATTTTTGTTGGGCTGGAGATCTTTTTTATCGGCGGTTTGAAGGGGTGAAACCAAACGGTCAGCACCGAGTCCCGCGGAGACCCGAGTTTTTCCTTGGACAGCAGGTCGACTGGGGGAGGCATGTAGATAAAAGGTTGCTCCTAGGTGAATAGGCCCAGGAGCTGAATCTCGAGTAAGGAGGCACTGCTACTTGACCACACACCCGAAACACCCATTATATTGTTTCCCAACGACTCGGGAACGCTTGGCGGATTGTTGCTTCTGCTACACCCGAAAAAAGGCACGGGAGGCCGTAGGGTTCCGCACACCGCATGCCCTGGTGAGCTTCATTTGAGAGCAAGGGGGTTTTGTATGAATGTGATTGTACTGGTCAACGATACCTTTCGGAGGGACCACCTGGGATGCTACGGAAACGATTGGACTCACACCCCAAACCTGGATCAGTTCGGGAGGCGGGGCGCGATATTCGAGCAGTATTATGCGGCCTCCTACCCCACGGTGCCGAACCGCTGGGATCTTTCGACGGGGTGGTTCGGTTTTCCCATTCTGGGCTGGCAGCCCCTGGGCCAGGGAGACGCAAGTTGGGGGCAATTGCTTTCCTATCCCACCGAAGCTGAAGCGCATGCATCTGCTTACCAGGAGAACGCTCCTGGTTCGAAGCGCAAGGTAGAGGCGGTGACGTTCGGACAGGTTCTGGAGGATAATCCACGCAACCTGATTCGCGCTTTCGGGCAGTTTTACTGGGCAGAGGACCTAGTTTAATACAGTTTCTTAGAGCATCTAAAAGAGCCATAACACTATCGAGAGTTTTCTATCTGTTCAAAATCACCTTTGTGTGTTGTATTAGGATTATTTAGAGGACATCCTCGAAGCGCAGAAATCTTGTGGAAGACGGAGCCGCGGAAACTGAGATTGGAGAGAACGGAATTTCGATCGCTCCGCGCGACACCCGGCGCATTCTGTTTGTCAGCGATCCGTCGAGCATCGCCACCAATGTTTTGCCCGACCCGGTGGAGGCCGATGATCTGCGCCAGTGGGTAGATATGCTCGCCGACAGCGGCGTGGACATCTTTCAACAGGATGTCTACAACAAAGGGTGCACGGTCTACTGGCGCTCAGACGAGTTTCAGTACGATCCGCGCCAGCAGCACCGGCGGTTCCTGCCCCTGCTGGACAGCGGCATCCAGCCTTTGCAAGTGCTGCTCGACCACAGCCATAAAAGAGGCATGGCATTTATTGCCGGGTTTCGCATGAACGACACGCACGGCCGCGCTCACTTTCCCGACCGCGCCAACTTCGTCGAGTCGAAACCCGAATGGCAGCTGCAGGATACGCGCGAGGGCGAGGGATACCAAGAAGGATTTCCACTCGACTTCACCTTTGACGAAGTGCGCGACTTTATCTTTGAGGTGATGTGGGAGTTGGTGAGTCACTTTGACGTAGACGGCCTGGAGATGACCTTCAGGGATCCCATATACTTTCCCTACCCTAAGGGCAGGAACCGCGCGCATCTGATGACCAGCCTGGTGCGCCGCATCCGCGGCATGCTGGACGAGTTTAGCCAGTCCAGGGGCCGACGGATATTGCTGGGCGCCAGGGTGTTTTCAACGCTCGAGGAGTGTCTGGATATGGGACTCGATGTGCCGACGTGGGTCGGCGAAGGTCTCATAGGCCATCTCAGCCCAATGGATACGATGTTCTGCGATTTCAACGCCCCGTGGGCGGAATTTGGCGTCCTGACGCAAAACAGTTCGTGTATGCTGTATCCGACTCTTAATCAGTGGACCAGTCGCCGCATGAGGATGAGCGGGGGAGGTATGAAGCCGAGCAACTGCAGGGCGCTGGTGCAGACCTTCTATGGCGCCGGCGCCGACGGCCTAACTATCTACGTGCCCGTTGCCGGTTTTTTGCGGTCTCCTCCATTTTATCCGCAGACGTTGCAGGTGCTCCACGAACTGCGCGATCCTGAGGGGGTTGCCCGCGGCGAGCGGCACTATATCTTCGACCCTACCTGGGAGGGGGAGACCGCTTTTGGCCTGGACCGCTGTACAACCGGGGTGGTAAAGGCGCGGCGGGTAGTGCTTGACCGGAGCGCGACGCAGTCGTCCGGTGTATACCCTTTGTGTCTGTATGAGCACATGGACCGCGTACACCAAGCCACACTTCTTTTGCGGGGCAGCCTGACCGCACAGGACGAACTGGAAGTGCGGCTCAACGGAGTGCCCATGTCCCCCGGGCCCTTCGGCAGGCCCAATGCCAGGTTCCTCGAAAGGTTTCCCGACACCCGTTGGTTTCCGGTGCCCGTAGCGGCGATGGCTTGCGGTGACAACCAGCTGACCATGACGCTGACCAACGCGGATTGTGGTGTCTCAGGGGATATCGTGATCGACGAAGTCGAAGTCTGGGTGCAGCCGAAATAGTTGCGAATATCGCATCAAATCACATTTGCAGTAAACGACCATATTATGCCGGAGCAGAAGACGATGGCCAGCCAGGAACAGATAGAACAGTACCGCGATCAAGGTTATTTCATTGTGGACGATGTGGTGACGCCAGACATGCTGGAAGAACTGACGCAGGCGGCGAGCCGGGTGGTTGCCAAGGTGCGCTCCGGCGAGGTGGTCGACGACGAGGAGGGCGTGTACACCGGCGGGCCGGGAGACGAACCCCAATTTGTCTCGGGCCTGATAGCGCCGGAATTCGGCGAGCCGGTGTTTGCCGAGTATTTGGGCTGCGAATCCATAGCCCGCTATGTGCGGCCTTTCCTCGGCGACGAGTTGCGCCTGGGATGGGTGCATCTGTGCTGTGTGCGGGATGAATACCTGATCGGTTGGCACCGCGACATCGGCGGCAATGAGCGCGACGGCAGCTACGAGGTGGAGATGGAAATTCTGGCGCGCCACCGCAAGTACTTTGTCAAGTGGCACATGGCCCTGTTAGAAGACCCCTGTTTGTGGATTGTGCCGGGCAGCCATAGGCGCTACCGCACCGAGCGCGAGCGCGAGTGTCTGATCAACAATCCGCAGGACGAAATCCCGGGGGCCGAGCAAATCGTATTAGAACCGGGACAGACGATCTTCTGGAACAGCAACAGCATTCACCGGGGCCGCATGCCAGCAGGCATGGGCGAGCGGGCCACGGTGATGGGGGCGCTGATCGACCACCGCTCAGAATACGACGACGCCAGCGAGAAGGGCGATGAGCGCTGGATGCTGGCCGACAATATCCGCGAAAATCTGCCGCAGAGGACGCAGCGCTACTACGACAATTGGCGCGCCCTGGCCGAGCCGCGTCTCACGGGTGGAAACGGCTAATCGTCTAGAATGGGAGTGCTGAAATGTGGAGGTTGAGATGAGCAGCGAATTGGGACGACATGCCCTATGGTCATACGGAACAGGCAACCCCGGGGTTGGGGAAGGCGAATTGTTCGGGCCTCACATGGCGGAGGAGAATCTGTTTGACCCCGACGAGATCGTCGTGGCGGAGCATCATGGGTCTGCTGTTTCACTGATCAACCGCCAGACCGGCAAACTGCGGGTGCTCTTCGGCGAGCGGGGCGCACCCGGCGACGAAGAGCGCATTAACCTGGCCCATTCTGCTCATTTCATGCCCTCCGGTCCCTACCAGGGACACGTGCTCATCACCGAGTTCATGGGCGCACACCGGGTACTTATCGTCGACCGGGACAGCGGTGGCATCCTGTGGTGTTATACGGGGTGCAAACGCCCCCTCGAGGCGATCTACTGGGATGACGATCACATCATGGCCTCCGACGGCGACGAGGTGGTCAAGGTTTGCTTGGGCGATAAGACGGTGGCCTGGAGTTATCCGGGCAAACGTGCCTTCTACCTGCAAAAACTGCTGCCGCAAAGTTACGGCGTTTCCTACGGAGGCGATCTGCTGATTCCGTATTTTTCCTCCGATCCTTGCGGCGTATGGGAGATCGATACGAGCACCGGTGAGAAGGTATGGTCGTATGGCGAAAGCAAGGGGCCGGGACACGGCGATCTCTACGATATGGTCTCCAGGGCGGCCTGCGCGTTGCGTTTTGGCATCCACGAGAAATTTGGCGGGTTCACGATAATCTGCAGCGAGCGTTCGAGAATTCTCTGCGTCAATCGCGACAAGGAATTGGTCTGGGAATTGGGCGGCGGCAGTGGGGAGCATCTCGCCCCCGCAACGCCCTACGCCGTGCTACCCACCTATATCTCGCCGACGACCAGGGGCACCTTGCTGATCACCGACTGGGGGCTGAACATGATCTACGAGATCGATCCGTTTCGCATCCCTCCGCGCATGGAAAAGGACGGGTACCTCTTTAGAGAACACGAAACCACCAACTCGTTCGACGACAGTGGAATTATGGAATCGAGGGGGTACCGGGACATGACCGTTCAGGTCTTCAACAGGCACCAATCCGCGGGGTTAAACTGGCAGGTTTTAGGTTCGCACAATGCCAGGGATTGGCAGATCATCTACGCAGATGCCGCAATCCTCGAGGCGGGGCAGGCGACCCGAACGGCCATTGCGGAGCCGTGGAATTTTATCAAGGCCCAGATCCGGTCCGCCACTGGAGATTCGCCGTCCACAGTGGACATCTACGCGACCCTGCGCAGGTGATGGTTCGGATGAACTTCCCCGGTAGATCGTGGGAGTGGGAGAGTTGCACTGAAATCGCCACATCGTCGAGCTGGCGTGCGGTGGAGTAGATTCATACCGCGTTTTAGCTAGCCGACGAAATCGCTTTCATTTAATTTAATCTGCAGGTTGCCCTGAAAGCCGGTGGTGACCCACAATTCGCCGGGCCGGTGTTCAAAGATTTTGGGGTACGAGATGCCGCCGCTGTTGCCGCGCCGCGGGTTGCGGGCGAGAACGACCGGTTCAGACCAGGTCTCGGCCTCGTCCGCCGAAAAGGCGATGGAGAGTTCGTCGCGGTGGGGGCTCGACAATGCTTGAGTGTTTTGGTCGGACCGGCGGGTAAAAAAAATTATGCCGTGCGGGAAGAGGCGATTCCACACCAGTACCAGGCGATTACTGGCCAGGCGCAGTAGGTAGCCGGGGGCGCAACTGGCGTCGATCTGGCTGGGGCCAAACTGCAGCCAGGAGCGGCCTTTGTCCCAAGAATAAGCCTGCCAGAACCAGTCGAGCCCGGTGCGCATCAACATCAATAAACGCCCGTCTTTGAGTTCAGCCAACGTTGCCTCAAACGCCCCGTCGTGGTGGCCGTGGCCGCCCAG
>CAXGRO010000249.1:0-8065 GCA_964012055.1 uncultured bacterium | reverse complement strand
CTGGTGCGTTTCGGCCAGGCCCAGCTCCCAGGGCAGGCCGGCGTGTTTGATGCTGGTCTGCGGCGAGGCGCCGGTGCCGCCGTCGTGGCCGCTAATCAGCACCACGTCGGAGTGGCCCTTGGAAACGCCGGCGGCCACCGTGCCCACGCCCACCTCGGACACCAGCTTTACGTTGATGCGGGCGTGGTGGTTGCCGTTTTTGAGGTCGTGGATGAGCTGCGCCAAATCCTCAATCGAATAAATGTCGTGGTGCGGCGGCGGCGAGATTAACTCCACCCCCGGCGTCGAGTGCCGCACCCGGGCGATCCACGGGTAGACCTTGGGGCCGGGCAATTCGCCGCCCTCGCCGGGCTTGGCGCCCTGGGCCATTTTGATTTGCAGCTCGCGGGCCTTGGTCAGGTAGAGGCTGGTGACGCCAAAGCGGCCCGACGCCACCTGCTTGATGGCGCTGTTCTTGGAATCGCCGTTGGGCTCGGGTACGTAGCGTGCCGGGTCTTCGCCGCCCTCGCCGGTGTTGCTGCGGCCGCCAATGCGGTTCATGGCAATGGCCAGGGTCTCGTGCGCTTCCTTGCTGATGGAGCCGTAGGACATGGCGCCGCTCTTGAAGCGCTTGCAGATTTCTTCCACCGATTCCACTTCTTCCAGGGGAATCGGTTCGGCGGGAAACTTAAATTCCAGCAAGCTGCGCAGGGTGCACAATTTTTCCGACTGGTCGTTGATCAGCTCGGCGTATTCTTTGTAGAGCTCGTAGCTGTTGGTGCGCGCCGCCGCCTGCAATTTGTGCACCGTCTTGGGGTTGAAGAGGTGGGCTTCGCCGCCCTGGCGCCACTGGTATTGGCCGCCCACGTCCAGGGTGCGGCCGTCCACTGGAATGGGCGGGTAGGCCTGGTGGTGGCGCATCAGGGCTTCGCGGGCAATGCCCTTTATGTCGAGGCCCTCGACGCGCGAGTCGGTCCAGATGAAGTAGCGATCGACAACTTCTTGGCCAATGCCAATGGCTTCAAAAATCTGGGCGCCGCGATAGGACTTGATGGTGGAAATGCCCATCTTGGCCATTACTTTAACCGTGCCCTTGACCGCAGCTTTGATGTAGCGCTCTATGGCCTCCTGGTGGGTGTAACCGGTGAGCATGTTCTCGCCGATCATATCGCCCAGGCTGGCGTAGGCCATGTAGGGGTTAATAGCCTGGGCGCCGTAGCCCAAGAGCAAACAGAAGTGGTGCACTTCGCGTGGCTCGCCCGACTCCAAAGCGATGCCCACCTGCGAGCGCACTCCTTCGCGAATGAGGTGGTGGTGCAGGCCCGACACCGCCAGCAGCGAGGGGATGGCCACATTGTCTTGGTCGACGCCGCGGTCGGAGAGCACCAGCAAATTGCAACCGTCGGCCATGGCCTGGTCGGCGGCGGCGCACAACTCGTCCATCGCCTTTTCCAAACCTGCCTCGCCAGAGGTAGCGGCAAAAAGTATGGGCAGGGTGGTGGCCTTAAAATCGGGGTGGTCGACCTGGCGCAACTTCTCCAGTTCGGCGTTGGTGAGGATGGGCGATTTGAGGCGAATCTGGGCGCAGCTCTTGGGCTCGGGCTCCAGCAAGTTCTGCTCGGGGCCAATGCTGGTCTCCGCCGAGGTGATCAACTCTTCGCGTAGCGGGTCGATGGGCGGGTTGGTGACCTGGGCAAAGAGCTGCTTAAAATAATTGAACAGCAGGTGCGGTTTGTCCGACAGCACGGCCAGCGGCGCATCGTTGCCCATGGAGCCCACCGGGTCTTTGAGCACCTGCACCATGGGCCCTAAGAACACGCGCAAATCTTCAAACGTGTAGCCGAAGGCCTGCTGGCGCACCAGCATCTCCTCGTGGTCCAACTGCTCCTCCTGCACCTCCACGGCGGGCAAATCATCCAGCGACACCATGTGTTCGTCGAGCCACTGGCGGTAGGGGTGGGCGGTGGAGATGCTCTCCTTGAGTTCTTCGTCGCTGATGATGCGGCCCTCCTGGGTGTCGATCAACAGCATGCGGCCGGGCTGCAAGCGGCCTTTGTACTGCACCCGGCCCGGCTCCACCTCCAGCACCCCGGCCTCCGAAGCCAGCACCACGGTATCGTCTTTAGTGATGTAATAGCGCGACGGGCGCAGGCCGTTGCGGTCGAGCACGGCGCCCACCGATAGGCCGTCGGTGAAAGCGATGGAAGCGGGGCCGTCCCACGGCTCCATCATGCAGCTGTGGTACTCGTAGAAGGCGCGCTTCTCGTCGCTCATGTTTTCGTGGTTCTCCCACGGCTCGGGGATCATCATCATCATGGCGTGGGCCAAAGAGCGGCCCCCCAGCGTTAAAAATTCGAGCACATTGTCGAACACCGCCGAGTCGCTGGCCTCGGATTCTTCGATCACCGGCAAGATTTTGGCCAGGTCGTCGCCAAACAGTTCGGAGGCCAGTTTGGCCTGGCGCGCGTGCGACCAATTGACGTTGCCTCGCTTGGTGTTTATTTCGCCGTTGTGGATCAGATAGCGATAGGGGTGCGCCAGGCGCCAGCTGGGAAAAGTGTTGGTGCTAAAACGCGAGTGCACCAGCGCCAGCGCCGTTTCCATGGTGCGGTCCGACAAATCGGGGTAGAACTCCTCCACCTGCCGCGGCGTCAGCATGCCCTTGTAGATCACCGTGCGACACGACATGCTGGCGACGTAGAAGAACTCGCTGCCCGGCGCCTGCGAGTGGGCGATGGCGGCGCTGACCCGCCGCCGCACCACGTAGAGCTTGCGTTCAAAAGCCATCTCGTCGGCCAGCTCGGGGCTGCGGCGCAAAAAGACCTGGCGCACGCAAGGCTCGCCCGATTTGGCGGTATTGCCCAGGTAGAAATTGTCGGTGGGCACGCTGCGCCAGCCCAGCACTTCGAGGCCTTCGGTCTCGGCGATGTGGTTGAAGACGCGCTCGCAGGCGTGGCGCTGGTCGCGGTCCATGGGCAAAAACACCATGCTCACGCCGTACTGGCCCGGCTCGGGCAAGTTAATGCCCAAACCCTCGCAGGTGTGGTGCAAAAAGCCGTGCGGGATTTGCATGAGGATGCCGGCGCCATCGCCGGTATTCTCTTCGCAGCCGCAGGCGCCGCGGTGATCTAGATTGACCAGTACGGTGAGCGCCTGGCGAATAATTTCGTTGGATTGGGCCCCTTTGATATTTACCACAAAACCTATGCCACAGGCGTCGTGCTCGTGGCGGGGATCGTATAGGCCCTGGGCTTGGGGAAATCCGGGGCTTGTTTGCATGCTAAACCTCTCTGTTTACTTTTCGACGTCGCCTACTCTAAACTTTGGGAATTAGGGAAAAAGATAGCCACGCGGTTTATTCGCCAAACCGCAAATCCCTTCTCCGCTGTGCGCGATAAAAAAATCAGCCCCCGAAGCCAGAGGCGCAGCGCCGGATCCGCACCTGTGAATTAAAACCCACAGGCGGGACACTTGGACGGGTCACAAAGTTCAGGCCTGCTCCTGATTGCCAAGTACAATTTTGAGTTAAGAGCTATAATATAGTGAATGAATAAATTTTGTCAATCTAAATTTCGCCATCTTTTTTTCAACAGCTGCATTTTTTATCTTTTGCCAATTGAAAATATGGCCTATTTTATACCAATAAAATCACAAAAAGGGTATTTTAGGCCATGAGAGACATAGATCAACAAGAGCGACAGATCATTCGTATGCTGGTGCGCAACCCGCGCTTTTCCGACAATAAGGTCAGCGCCTTAACCGGCGTGCCGGTGCGCACCGTGAGCCGCAAGCGCGCCCGCCTAGAACAAGAGGGTATTCTCACCTACTACACCGCCCTCGAAATGCAGCCCAACGGCACGGCCCGCTTTGCCACCCAACACATGGTAACCATCAAATTCCAAATCGGCATCACCCGCACCCAAATCGTCCAGGAAATCCGCAGCGAGCCCAATGTGGCCAACGTCTTCAGCGAACTGATCCGCGACAGCTACATCGCCGAAATCGACGGCCACATCGCCCTGGTGATGATCGTCGAGGGCGAATCGGACAGCGACATAGTGGAGAGCGTGCAGGGCAAGATCATTCCCTCCCTCAAAAAGAACCACGGCGAATCCTCCATAGTCGAGCTGCGCACTATCCGCATTCTCGACTCGATTCGGCGCGAGCACAACTATCTGCCAATGGTCAATATGGAGAAGGGGGTGCTAAAAGAAGATTGGCCCAACGAGGCGATTTTTGTGGGATGAGGTTTCGGGGACGGCCGGTAGGGGGGCTTGCCTATGGTGCTTTGTGAGGCCCTCGGGTGGCCTGCCCAGCCCAACTCCCCCGACCCAGCCCCCACAAAGCACCGCCGGCAAGCCCCCCTACCGGCCTGCGTAGTTATAACTACATCCCTATGCGTACTGCGTTATTGAAGTTCCCCTAGATAACCTCAGTTACCCCCACTCCGCGCCCCAGGCAAACCTCAAAAACTAGCACAATCCCTCAAAGACTAGACGGCGGATCCACAATGCGCACCTTAAGCGTCGTCTGCACATCCCTAAAAATCGCGTGAATCTCCCCCTGGTCTTCCGAAGAAATCCCCGAAACATTGCCGCGCGAATCCTTGCTCAGCGGCGCGGCAGCCTTAAAAGTAACCCAGCCAATAAAAACGTTCTCCGCCCCCTGGCCCAACAACGTATCGACGCCGGCCAAATTCACACTCAGGCTATCCGGCGACAAACTGCCGTTGTTGACCACAAAGTCGACGTCTTCGTCTACCTCCCCGTCCCCCGCCCCGGGCAGGCGCTCCACCCGCACCTGCACCGGCAGCGAGTGGCCGGCTTGCACGTGGTTTTCCTCCGCCTCTAAGGTCAGCGCAAATGCGCCGTCCTCGGTTGCGCCCACGACCCGCCCGTCGGGTTCGGAACAGGCCCACAAGATTGCGGATAAAACGGCGACGAGCGTCCACAGGATGGTCTTCAAAGTAATTCTCCCTTTTGCTCAGCGGCCGCCCAGCGCCGCCTCAATCTCTTTTACGGTGCGGTTGAAAATTCGCTCAAAGGCCGGGTAATATTGGTTGGGCGACGTCTCGTAGAACAGCGCCGCGACGTCGCCGTCAATGAGATGGTAGCGGTTGCGCATGTCCTCACGCGTCGGAAAGAGAATTTGCAAACCCGGCCTGAAGGCTTCCAGCGTCAGCGGCAGCTTGGAGTTGAGTTCGAGCAGGCGTTTGAGAATGAGCGCCTTTTGCAATTGCTGCACGTCGCTGTCGTTGGCCAAAACAATGGTCCACTCCAGCGGGCCGCTTGCGGGGTCGTCCGGGTTCACCTGGCGCAGAAAACGCATGAAGGCGCGCTCCTCGGTGGGCACCAGAGTGTCGCGCACCGTGGCCACCGGGTAGGAGAAGGGGCTGTCGCTGCCCGGCTGCGGCTGCACTTTGTAGGTCAGCAGCACGGCGCGCTCCGGCGACGCGCCAATGTCGATGAGAATCTGGCTCAAATCGGCGTCGTCAAAGTCGCTGCCCTTGCCCTGGCCGCCCAGGTCTTCAAAGAAGAAAATTTTTTCCAGGTCGATTTCCTGGTAAAACCCCAGCTTGTCTACAATGTCGCGCAGCATGCGGCGCACCAGCACCTCCTCGCCCGGAATATTGCCGTTGAGCAAGGTCCTAAAAGGTTCCTGGCGCTGCAGCATCACGTCTTCCTGGGCCTGGCGCCGCAAGCGCTTGACTAGGTCCTGCAGCACCGGACTCTGGCGAATAAATTGCAAGTCCCACACTTCGTCGTCGCGCACCCGGTAGGCGTTGCGGAAGAGTTTGTAGTCAAAGCGGTCAAAGATGTCCGAGTCTTTGGGGATGAGGTAGCTGAAACTATTGTCATCCAAAGGCACCACGTGGGGGGTGATTACGACGATTACCTCGCGCCACTCCCGCTCAACGCGTTCGCGCGAAAACAGCCGGCCCAGGTAGGGCAGACCGGATATGAACGGCAAACCGACCTTGCTCTCCTGCTCGTTGGTCGACAACAGTCCGCCGATGATAAAGGGGGTGCCATCGGCCACTCGCACGTAAGTTTCCACCAGGCGGTTGTCGACGATGGGCGAAAATTCCACCCCGGAGTCGGCCCCTTCCAAGCGCGCCGCCGATTCGGGCGAGATCGAGCTGATGATGGTCTCGATCTGCATGGTCACTTCGGTGCCCTCGGTGTTGATGCGCGGCCGCAAATTGAGCACGATGCCAATGGGAAAATATTCGATGCCCTTTGTTACCGCCGCCGTGGTCGAAGTGGTGCGCGCCACCGGAATCTGGCGGCCCACCTGAATACGCGCTTGGCGGTCGTTGAGCACCAGCACCGAAGGACTGGACAGCACCTCGGCGTCGCCCGACTCTTCCAGTGCCTCCAGCTTGGCGCGGAAGTTAGTGAAATCGGTAAACGTGTCGCGCGAAAAAATAAAAGTGCCAATGCTGCGGCCGGTGGTCTCCGAAGGGCCAAAACTGCCGCTGGCGCTGCCGCTGGAACCCAACAGTTCAACACCCAAATCCTGCACGTGCGAGGTGTTGACCTCGACCACCAAGGCCTCGATGACAATCTGCTGCGCCGGCACGTCGACGTGCGCCTGTAATAAATTGATCAAGCGCTCCAGCGCCTCGGGCTCGTTGCGGTCGTAGACCAACAGCAGGCGCTCTTGGGGGGCACCAGCCGTGGTACTGTGCAAGTGCTCGCCGCCCAATTGCGGGGCGCCGGCCACGCCCTTGGACTTGGACGAAGAGGAACTCGACCTCTTGCCCGAGGCGTCGGCCTGCATCAAACTGGTTTTGGCAGCGTTCACCACTTTGACTATGTAGGGCAGCTTATTGTTTTTGCCCTTGATTTCGTCGAATATGGTCTCGACGCCCTTGGCTTTGCTCGACTCGGTGAATTCAACCGTGGTGTAACCCATGGCCTTCACCAGCGCCAGGGCGCGGTCGGCCTCAATGTGGCCCAGGCGATACATCTCGTAGGCCACGTCGGGTTTTTGCGCCGCGCTCGAGCGTTTGCTCTTTAGCAGAGATTGCAATTGCCGTTCCACATCGCCCAATTCGGCATTGGCCCTGGACCTGTCATTCCACCAGGTCTCGCCGGCCAGGGCAAAATCGTAGCCACCGCCCACGCCCGAAACGATAGCCAAATATATCCAGTCCCGTTGGCCGCTGGGCCGCACTTTTAAATACGCGCGTTGTTCCACCACCCCCACGCGGCCCGCAAAACCTGCGTTCTCCCCCTGCTTTCGCACATAGTCCAAAGGAAGCATAATGCGCAAATCGGCCGCGTCCAAAAACTGCCGCGTCTTGCTCAGCGAGTTGGCCGGCGACGGCACAAATTTTACTTCCTGCTGGGCAAATGCCGTAGCGGCGAATAAGAATAAAAATCCCAGCACCATACGGCGGTATAAAATCATTAGTAAATATATCCTCCATTGCGCCAATTTTCTCCATCATACGGTGCTCTCGCTGTACTGTCAAGTGCAATGGAGACAAAAAATAGCCCCGTCCCACAGCGCCGGGACGGGGCAGGAGCCTCCAGTTGTGTCTGCTCAATTGTGCGATAGTTCCACCAACAATTCGCCGTAGCGCGCCCGCAACTTGGCCAACCCCCTGTCGCGCAATTGGCGAATGCGCTCGCGCGTTAAATCGAGCGCGCCGCCAATTTCCGCCAAATTCATCGGCCGCTGGTCGTCCAGCCCAAAGTAGCGCACAATGATCTGGCGCTCGCGCCCTTCCAGCGCCGTTAGACCGTGCTCCAACACTTCGTGCAATTCCTTGTTTTCCAGCACTTCTTCCACCCCCTCCTCCTCGTCGCTAAAATAGGCGTGTAGTGGGTCCGTGTCGTTGGGGTAGGCCGGCGCGTCCAGCGACAGATCGGGCTGGTGGCCGGCTTCCAGCGCCAATTGGGCGCGGTCGAACCCCATCTGCGCGCTTTCGGCTACCTCGGCCACCGACGGCGAACGCCCCAATTCCTGGGTCAGAACGCCGGTCTGCCGTTCCACCTTTTTGAGATCGTTATTTGATTGACCGGAAAGCGCACATCTTTGCGATGTGCGTTGAGTGCCTTGAGCATGGCCTGGCGAA
>CAXGRO010000248.1:0-8085 GCA_964012055.1 uncultured bacterium | reverse complement strand
ACCACCGCCGCCACTTTTTTTCCGACGTGGTGGCCGGGGCGGCATTGGGCACCATCGCCGGTTTTGCCGTCACCCGGCAGGATGCGGGGAGGGCGCTTACGTGGGCGCCGTTGTATACGGCGTCGGGCTGGTTGGTGCGGGCGCAGTGGGTTTATTGACTTTTTTGCTGTTTCTATTAGGTTATAATTTAGAAGACTGCAGGCGATAAAATTGTGATTGTAGATGAAAAAACTGGGCCCATATATCTTGTCCGTTGTGGTGGCGGCGCTGGTTTTGCAGACGAGTGGCTGGGTGGACTTGTGCGTCCATTGCAGCAAAGCGGCAATGGAAATGCAGGCTTGTCATGCGCTTGGACCAAACGATAAGGGCGGCCCGGCGTTTGCCGCATCGTGTTGCTGCGCGGTTTTGCAATGCGCCGTTCCCCAAGAAAGTTCTGGGGCTGCCGTTGCCGAACACGGGTTGGTAATTAAAGCGCAGGGACTGGTTGATCCCGCGCTTTATCCTACCCCTTCTTTCTTATGCGTTCGCTCTGCCGACCGGCCTCATGCTGGCGGGGCGAGGACTGCGTCACTGCCTCTCTATATAACCAATAATACACTGCTGATTTAAACCTCTCCCATCTCCTGTCTTTTGGCTCTTCGCCCGAAGAGCGACAGGGGATATCTCTTTGTTCCTGGCAAAATAGACCACCGACTTTTTGACGCCTGAGTGCGGCCATCCGTCCGCGTTTGGCGGTGGTTTAGCACATCATATTGGAGAGGATTTAGCTATGCCTATTACACGCCATCTCGTCCTGGCGTTGTGCGCCGGGGGGATGTTGCAATGCGCTTCTGGCAATGAAAAACAGGCCTTAGAGCGCTGGGAGAGTGAAAACTCATATGGGCGTTCTACCGGCGCAAATACTGGGGAATCTGATCTGCGCCCCGATGCCACTTTAAATGAATACGTCCAATACGCACTGCGCCACAACTCGGGCTTGGGGGCGGCCTTGGCGCGCTGGTGGGCGGCGTTGGAGAAGGTTGCGCCCGCCCGCACTTTACAAGATCCGCGCTTTACCTACGGGTATTTTATCGACGAAGTGGAAACCCGGGTGGGGCCCCAACGACAGCGCTTTGGCGTGGCGCAAACTTTGCCGTGGCGCGGCAAACTCGACCTGGCCGGGCGCATTGCTCTGAAAGAGGTCGAAACCGCACGGCAGCGCTACGAGGCTGACAAACTGGCGCTCATCTACCGCGTCGAAGTGGCTTATTGCGAGTTCTATTATTTGCAGCGCTCCATCGACATTACGCGGGAAAATATTGAGCTAATGACCTTTCTCGAAGAGGTCGCCCAGGCTCGCTATAAGGGGGGCGCGGGGCGCGGGGCGCATCAGGCGCTTATAAAAGCTCAGGTGGAATTGGGTAAATTGGAAGATCGGCTGAACGCCCTAAGCGATAAGAAGCGCCCTTTTACCGCTCGCCTCAACGCCGCGCTCAACCGTCCGGTTCGCGCCGTCCTGGAGGCGCCCCGTGAATTGCGCGATAAAGAGTTGCAGGTGCCAGACGCAGAGTTGATCGCCGTATTGCGCCAGCGCCATCCCGCTCTCGTAGAAATGCAACACCTGGCTGCCAGGGAAGAACTGGCGGTCCAACTGGCCCGCATGGACGCTTATCCCGACGTAACACTGGGGGTGGATTACATTGCCGTTGGCGCCGCCCGCACCGCGGTGCCGCCGCCCGACAGCGGCAAAGACCCCGTCGTCGCCATGGCGTCGGTAAACTTGCCCGTGTGGAGGGACAAGTACAGCGCGGCGCAGCGCCAGGCGCAGGCGCGGCGGCAGGCGGCGTTGCGGCAGCGGCAAGAAAGGGAAAACCTACTCGTTGCCGAGCTAGAGATGGCGCTCTACGAGTTGCGAGACGCGGAGCGTCGCGCCGTGCTCTACCGCGACAACTTGTTGCCCAAGGCCGAACAGGCGCTCAAAGTCAGCCAGCAGGCCTATGCCGCCGGGGAGAGCGATTTTCTCGACCTAGTCGACGCGCAGCGCGCCTTGCTCGAATTCCAGTTGGCTTTTGAGCGGGCGCGCACCGATCGCGCCCTGCATTTGGCGACTATAGATCGATTGAGCGGTCGGCGTTTGGGCGCAGATTTAATGGACGGAAAGGAAGTACAGCCATGAAACGATTTATCGAAAAGGTCAAAATAGGTTCCTGGCCCGGCGTAGTACTGGGACTTGCGGTGGGGCTTGGCGTAGGCTTGTTGCTGGGCGGGGAGTCCCAACACAAACACGGCCGCGCAGAGCAAATGGGGGACTCCTCGGTCGCGCAGGTGTGGACCTGTTCGATGCACCCGCAGGTCCGCATGCCCCAGCCGGGCCAATGCCCCATTTGCGCTATGGACCTGATTGCGCTCGAAACGGAGGCGGCAGGGGATGAATTGGGGCCGCGGCAATTGCGCTTGTCGCAAGCGGCGCAGCAGTTGGCCGGCATACAGGTGAGCCCGGCGCGGCGGCAGTCGGTTGCGGTAGAGGCGCGCATGGTGGGCAAGATTGCCTACGACGAGTCGCGGCTCAAACACATCAGTGCCTGGATACCCGGCCGCATCGACCGCCTCTTTGTCGACTACACCGGCGTACCGGTTAGAGAGGGCGATCACGTGGCCGAACTCTACAGCCCCGATCTGCTCACCGCGCAGGAAGAACTCATTCAGGCGCTGAGGGCGACGGAAAAACTGGGCGGCGGCGGGATTATGGCGGCAACGGCAAAGCAGACGGTGCAGTCGGCGCGCGAAAAATTGCGTCTGCTGGGTCTCAAACCGCAACAAATCGCCGCCATTGAGCGCCGCCGCCGTCCTTCCGACCAGGTGACGATTTTTGCCCCGGAAGGAGGGGTGGTGGTGGAAAAGCACGTCAGCGAAGGGGTTTATGTGCAAACGGGCACGCGCATTTACACCATTGCCGATTTGTCAAAGCTGTGGCTCTATCTCGACGCCTACGAATCGGATTTGCCGTGGATTCACTACGGCCAGCAGGTGGAATTTGAAACCGAGGCCTATGCCGGCGAAAAGTTCAGCGGGCGGGTGGCTTTTATCAGCCCGGTGCTCGACGAGCGCAGCCGCACCGTCAAAGTGCGGGTCAACGTGGACAATGCCGACGGGCACTTAAAGCCGGGCATGTTTGCGCGTGCCGTGGTGCGGGCGCAGGTGGCCGATAAGGGGAGTGTTATAGACCCGCAATTGGCCGATAAGTGGATTGGCCCCATGCACCCAGAAATTGTGCGCGACAGTCCCGGGCGTTGCGACATATGTGGCATGGAACTGATTAAGGCGGCGGACTTGGGCTATGTAAATGCCGCCGCGGCACAGCGCGCCGCGCCCCTGGTGGTGCCGGCCTCGGCTGTGCTGCTGACCGGGCGGCGCGCCGTGGCCTATGTGGCGGTGCCGGACCGCCAGGGGGTGTTTGAAGGGCGTGAGTTGGTGCTGGGGCCGCGTGCTGGCGACTACTACGTGGTGGAAGAGGGCTTGCGGGAAGGCGAGATGGTGGTGGTCAACGGCAATTTTAAAATCGACAGCGCGCTGCAGATTTTGGCCAAGCCGAGCATGATGAACCCCTCGGCAGCAGGTCCCGCACCCGGGCACCACCACGGCGCAGCGGAGGTGGTGCCCGGAGGTGGTGCGCCCACTGACGCAATGGCCAAGCCGGTTATCGGCGAACATGGGCAAGAGGGCGTCCACAAAGGCCACGAGCATGAGGACGAGCACAGCGGCCACGAGCAGAAGGACGACCATAGCGGCCACGGGCACGGAGGTCGCCATGAGTGATTCAACTTCCCCTTCGTTTATGGAACGTTTCCTGCGCTTCTTTTTGCAAAACAAAATCGTCGTCGTTTTTCTGCTCACTTCCATCGTCACAGGGGGACTGGCGGTGGCGCCCTTCAACTGGCAGTTGGACTGGCTGCCGCGCGATCCGGTGCCGGTGGACGCCATTCCCGACATCGGCGAGAATCAGCAGATTGTCTTCGCCGAGTGGGCGGGCCGCTCGCCGCAGGACGTGGAAGACCAGATCACCTACCCGCTGACCGTGGCGCTGCTGGGCGTGCCGGGGGTGAAGACGGTGCGCAGTTTTTCGATGTTCGGCTTTTCGACCGTCTACGTCATTTTTGCAGAGGAGGTGGAATTTTATTGGTCCAGGACGCGGGTGCTGGAAAAGCTCAGCAGTTTGCCCGCCGGCGCTTTGCCCGGGGGGGTGCGGCCGGCGCTGGGTCCCGACGCCACAGCCCTGGGGCAGGTTTTCTGGTATACCCTCGAGGGGCGGGACGAGGAGGGCCATCCCGCCGGCGGTTGGGACCTGCACGAATTGCGCAGCATTCAGGATTGGCAGGTGCGCTACGCGCTGATGGGGGCTAAGGGAGTGAGCGAGGTGGCTTCGGTGGGCGGCTTTGTGCAGGAGTATCAGATAGACGTAGATCCAGACGCCATGCGCGCCTACGGCGTGAGTATCGACGAGGTGTTCAACGCCGTGCGCATGTCCAACCGCGATGTGGGGGCGCGCACCATAGAGGTCAACCGCACCGAGTATGTGATTCGCGGCATCGGTTTTGTGAAAAGTCTGGCTGACCTAGAAAAGGCAGTGATCAAGGCGCGCGACAATGTGCCGGTGTACGTGGGCAATGTGGCGCGCCTCAGCAAGGGGCCAGCGTTGCGGCGCGGCGCCCTCGACAAGGAAGGCGCCGAAGCGGTGGGCGGAGTGGTGGTGGTGCGCTACGGCGAAAATCCGCTGGCGGTCATAGAAAACGTCAAAGAGAAAATCGCCGAGATCGCGCCGGGCCTGCCCAAAAAGACGCTGGCGGACGGCCGCGTCAGCCAGGTGACGGTGGTGCCGTTTTACGACCGCACCGGTTTGATTCAGCAGACTCTGGGCACGCTGGCCGCGGCGTTGACGGAGGAAATGCTCGTCACCCTAATTGTCGTTTTGGTACTGGTGGCCAATGCGCGCGGTGCTATACTGGTTGCGGGTATGTTGCCGCTAGCCGTGTTGCTATGTTTTGTCGCCATGAAAGTGTTTGGGGTCGACGCCAATATTGTAGCGCTATCGGGCATCGCCATCGCCATTGGTACCATCGTCGACATGGGGGTGGTGGTCAGCGAGAATATACTTAAACGCCTAGAAGCGGATCCTCAGCGCAATGCATTGGACGTGATTTTGGAGGCCAGTCGCGAGGTGAGCGGCGCCGTGGTGACGGCGGTGGCGACTACAGTGGTCAGTTTTTTGCCGGTCTTCACCATGGAGGGGGCGGAGGGTAAACTTTTTAAACCGCTGGCTTTCACCAAGACTTTTGCTCTACTCGCCGCCATAGTGCTGGCGCTGACGGTCATTCCGCCGCTGGCGCACGCGCTCTTTGGCGGCCGCTTGCAGCTCCACCTGGGGCGGCGCCTTCTCTACGGCGGCCTGGTCGTCGTTGGCCTAGGGGCTGTGTTTGTGCTGCCGTGGTGGGTCGGTTTGTTGCTAATGGTTATAGGTCTATACCACCTTGGCAGTCAGTGGATTCCGGCGCGGGTGCAGCGGGGCGCGGCCCTGTTGCTGTCTGGCATTTTTATTTTTGCCGTCGCCAGGGTGTTGACTCTGCACTGGATGCCGCTGGGGCCGGAGCGGGGTTATGGACGCAATTTAATTTTTATTGCCCTTCTGCTGGGCGGCCTGCTCGGACTCCTACGCCTCTTCCAGCATTTTTTCCCCGCATTCTTAGCCTGGTGTCTGGACCACAAAGCGAACGCCATGAGCGTGCCGCTGTTCATATTCATTTTCGGCGCCGCGGTTTGGCTGGGTTTTGACGCCCTCTTTAGCTGGTTGCCGCCGGCGTTGCGCACGGCGACACCGGTGGTGCGTTTGGCGCACGCGTTTCCCGGCCTGGGCAAGGAATTCATGCCGCCGCTCGACGAGGGCTCTTTCCTGCTGATGCCCACCACCATGCCGCACGCCTCCATTGGCGAAGCGCTCGACGTGCTGCAAAAGCAAGACATGGCCATCCGCCAGATCCCCGAGGTCAAATCCGCCGTGGGCAAGCTGGGCCGCGCCGAGACGCCGCTCGATCCGGCGCCGGTTTCCATGATAGAGACCGTCATCAACTACCACCCAGAATACCTGGTCGACCAAGAGGGTCGTCGCCTTACTTTTGCTTTTGACGCTAGTGGGACGGATTATTTTCGCTCGGCCTCGGGCGTCCCCCTGGCGGCGGCAGACGGCGAGCCTTATAAAGTGCGCGGGCGCTTTAAACGCGACGCCGAAGGTCGCCTTATTGCCGACGCGGATGGCCGGCCTTTTCGTTTGTGGCGGGCGCCGCTCGATCCGGCGCTCAATCTCGGCCGCGCCGCCTGGGGCGGCATTGGCAGTGTAGACGACATTTGGGGCGCCATCGTCGCGGCGGCCAAAGTTCCCGGTACCACCTCGGCGCCCAAATTGCAGCCCATTGCGGCGCGCCTGGTCATGTTGCAAAGCGGCATGCGCGCGCCCATGGGCATAAAAATAAAGGGGCCGGATCTGGCGACTATAGAAAAGACGGGATTGCAGATCGAACGCCTGCTCAAAGAAGTGCGGTCGGTGGAGCCGGCCGCGGTCAACGCCGATCGCATTGTCGGCAAACCCTATCTGGAGATCGTCGTAGACCGCCAGGCCATTGCGCGCTACGGCATCATGTTGCAAAAAGTGCAGGACGTTATCGAAGTGGCGGTGGGCGGCCGTCGCGTCACCACCACGGTGGAGGGCCGGGCGCGCTATCCGGTGCGGGTGCGCTACCTGCGCGAATTGCGCGACACGCCCGAATCGCTGGGCCGCGTTTTAGTGCCCGGCCCCGACGGCGTGCAGATTCCGCTGGAGCAATTGGCCCAGATCCACTATGTGCGCGGCCCCCAGGTGATTAAAAGCGAAGACACTTTTTTGGTGGGGTATGTGCTCTTCGACAAGAAACCGGGTTTTGCCGAGGTCGACGTGGTGGAACAGTGTCGCCGACACCTGGAAACGGCCAGGGTGCGCGGCGAATTTGAACTGCCGGCCGGCGTCAGCTATGCCTTTGCCGGTTCGTACGAGAACCAGCAAAGGGCGCAAAAGCGCCTGGGCGTGGTTTTACCGCTGGCGCTCGCGGTCATTTTGTTGATCCTCTACTTCCAATTTAGAGAGGCGACGACGACGCTGCTGGTGTTTACCGGCATTTTGGTGGCCTGGGCCGGCGGTTTTGTGCTGCTGTGGCTCTACGGGCAGGTGTGGTTTATGGACTTTTCGTTTATGGGGGCGGATATGCGCGAGCTGTTCCAGATTGGTCCGGTCAATTTGAGTGTGGCCGTGTGGGTGGGTTTCTTGGCGCTCTTTGGCATTGCTTCCGACAACGGCGTGATTGTGGCTACCTATCTGCGCCAGATTTTTGCGGCGCGCCGGCCGCAGACGGTAGGGGAAATTCGGCGGGCGGCGTTGGAGGCCGGGGTGCGACGCATTCGGCCCTGCCTGATGACGGTGGCGACTACTATACTGGCGCTGTTGCCGGTTCTCACTTCGAGTGGTCGCGGGGCCGACATCATGGTGCCGATGGCCATTCCGACGTTTGGTGGCATGGTGGCGGTGTTGCTCACGGTGCAGGTGGTGCCGGTGCTTTATTGTGCGGTTGAGGAGGGGAGGCTGTGGGCGCGAGGTAAGCGAGGATGAGAGAAGGGATGTGGGTCGGTTCTGGCTGAGAGGGGTTATACCTTTTCCAAATGAATCCGCCGCTGTTGGCGCATCGATTCTTCGGCGGCCAGGCTGATGCGCAGGGCGTCGAGGGCGCTCTGCAGGATTTTGCGCCAGTTCGTTTGCTCGCCGGCGATTTCGGCCAGGAAGGTGGCTTCGAGGGAGGGGCGGTCTTCTTGGGGGATGGGTATTTCTTCGGCGCCCGCTGCGGTGGAGCGCAGCCAGCGCCCGTCCTGGCGTACCAGGGTGCCGTTGGTTAGGACGAAGCGTTGGAATTTTTCGGCCTGGTGAATTTCTATGCCGCCGGCCCAGGTCCACTGCGCCGAGCCGCCGCGCGCCAGGCCGGCGCGACCGCTATAGCGACTGAGATTGCGAAAATTGACCTTGCCCCGAAGGGC
>CAXGRO010000247.1:0-8096 GCA_964012055.1 uncultured bacterium | reverse complement strand
GGCCGCCAATTCTAAGAATTGAGCGTCATGAGCGTTGAGGTCCCCCCCTCATCGTGTCCCAGGCAAACGCTTATTTTAAGCCATTTGATATCACCCAGTGGTTATATTACACAAAACACCCCGGCGAATTTGGCAGGAAATATACAGCGCCGCCGCACTAGCTGCAACGCACCACCCACTCTGGCGCATATAGAGAACATAACATTTATTTTTGAGGCGCATTGTTCACCCAACTGAGGAAGACACCATGAGCGAAAACAAGGTACTGCCCGACATTGAAATAGCTCGCCAGGCCTCCATGTTGCCCATCGAAGACATCGCCGATAAACTGGGCATCGATACCCAGCACATCGAACACTACGGCAAACACAAGGCCAAAGTATCGCTCGACTACTACCGCAGTTTGGAGGACGCGCCCGCCGGCAAGCTGGTGTTGGTCTCGTCGATCAACCCCACGCCCTCGGGCGAGGGTAAGACTACCACGTCGGTGGGGCTGACCGACGCGCTCAACCGCATTGGCAAACAGGCGACGGTGTGTTTGCGCGAGCCGTCGCTGGGGCCCTGCTTTGGCATGAAGGGCGGCGCCGCCGGCGGCGGCTATGCCCAGGTGGTGCCCATGGAAGATATCAATTTGCACTTCACCGGCGATTTTCACGCCATTGCTACGGCGCACAATTTGCTGGCGGCACTGATCGACAACCACATCCACCAGGGCAATAAACTCGACATCGATCCGCGCCGGGTGGAGTGGAACCGCGTGCTCGACATGAACGATCGTGCCCTGCGTCAAATCGTATTGGGGCTGGGTGGCAGCAGCAATTCGGTGCCGCGCGAGTCGGGGTTTGACATCGCCGTGGCGTCGGAGGTGATGGCCATTTTTTGCCTGGCGGAATCGCTTACCGAATTGCGCGAGCGCCTGGGGCGCGTGGTGGTGGCCTATACGCGCGGTCGCAAACCGGTGACCGCCGCCGACCTCAACGCCCAGGGGGCCATGACCGTGTTGCTCAAGGACGCGCTGCAGCCCAATCTGGTGCAGACGTTGGAGAACAACCCGGCCATTGTACACGGCGGGCCCTTTGCCAATATTGCGCACGGCTGCAATTCGGTGGTGGCCACCAAGCTGAGCATGCGGTTGTCGGAGTACACGGTGACCGAAGCGGGGTTTGGCGCCGACTTGGGGGCCGAGAAATTTATCGACATCAAATGCCGCCAGTCGGGGTTGCGCCCCGACGCGGTGGTGCTGGTGGCCACGGTACGGGCGTTGAAGTACCACGGCGGCATGGAGCTGAAGGAGTTGGGGCAGACCGACATGGCGGCGTTGGAGCGGGGCGTGGAGAATTTGAAGAAACACATTGAGAACATCCGCCGCTTTGGACTGCCGGCGGTGGTGGCGATTAATTCCTTTATCAACGATACGGACGAAGAGGTGCAACTCATTCAGGACAAGTGCGATCACTTGGCGGTGCAGATTGTGCCGGCGGCGCATTGGGCGCACGGCGGGGCGGGAGCCGAGGAGTTGGCGCGGGCGGTGGTGGAGGTGGCCGAGGGTGTGGCCAATGACTTTACTTTTCTCTACGACGACGATCTAAAATTGTGGGACAAGGTGCGGGTGATCGCGCGGGATTTTTACGGGGCCAACGACATTATGGGCGACAAGAGATTGCGGGGTAAGTTTGCACGGCTGCAAAAGGCGGGGTACGGGAAATTGCCGGTGTGCATGGCCAAGACGCAGTATTCGTTTTCTACCGACCCGGGGCTGCGGGGGCGGCCGAAGAATTTTGACGTGCCGATACGGGATGTCAAATTGTCGGCGGGGGCGGGGTTTGTGGTGGTGATTACGGGGGATATTATGACGATGCCGGGGTTGCCCAAGGTGCCGTCGGCGGAGGTGATTGATTTGGATGAGGAAGGGCGGATTGTGGGGTTGTTCTAGTGATATGAGCGTCGGGACCGCCCCCTATCGGACCTTCGTTTTACGTGTAGTACTTGCGCGAGATCTGTACTAATTCAAGCCTAAAGAAATTTTATGTTTATTTGGCGACGATGGGATGGTGTGAGTTGTTGATGCCATTTCTGATAGGACCGATTTATAGGTTGGTGAAGCGGGTGGCGGAGAAGGGGCCGGGGTCGCGGTTGTCTAGGGCGAGTTCGACCATGCGTTCGGCGGAGACCAGGCCGATGGAGTTGCCGTAGCCGCTGAAGCCTAAGGCGAAGGCGATGCGGGGTTCGGTGGGGATACAGCCGATGGCGACGCGGCGGTCGGGGGTGAAGCCGTGGATGCCGGCCCAGTGGCGTTCTACTTCAAAATCTACATCGGGAAACCAGTGGTGCAGGTAGGCTTCCAGGTTGGCCAGGAGGTTGGGGGTGGTGACGTCTTCGGCGGTGTATTCCTGTTCTTCAAAGTAGGCGCGGGCGCCGCCTATCATGATTTTGCCGTCGTCGAATTGGCGGAAATAGTCGTACTCGGTGATGCCGGCTACGCCGATCAATCTTTGTACCGGGGTGGTGAGCAATATTTGGCCGCGCACCGGGCGTACGATGCGGTGCAGATAGCGGTGCAGGTTGCCGGTGTAGCCGTTGGTGGCCACAAAGACGTTGCGGCAGCGGAGGTGGGCGCGGCGGCCCAGGACCATTAGGTGGTCGGCGGCGGAGCGGATGGAGTGGACCGGGTTGTGGTCGTAGAGGGTGGCGCCGGCGTGGGCGGCGATGGCTTCGGTGAGGCGGGCGGGTTGTACGGAAAAGTCGTTTTCCACTTGCATATAGGCGGCGTAGCCGGCGTTGTAGGGGTCGCCTTCGGAAAATTGCAGGGGAATGCCGACGGCTTCGTAGTCGCGGGCCCACTGCTCCAAGTAACGGGCGTCGGCGCGGCTTTCGGCCAGATGGATGGCGCCTTCGTCAAAGGGGATGTCGTACTGGATGGTGAGGGCGCGCATGCGGGCGACGTTGTCGCACACCATGGCGAGAATTTCGCTGGCGGCGGCGAGGCCGACTTGCTCGATGAGCACGGGGTGGGGCTCGCGCTGCGAGGTGAGTACGAAGCCGGCGTTGCGGCCCGAGGCGCCGGCGGCGGGAAAGCGGGCGTCTACCAGGGCCACGTCGCGGCCGCGCTGGCGCAATACGGTGGCGGCGTAGGAGCCGACAATGCCGGCGCCGATGACGACGTCGTCGTGTTCGGCTTGGATAGGATCGGGTTGGTCTTGCCATAGGGACGTTGTGGTCATGGTACGTATTCCTCCACGGTGTTGCTGGCGCGCAGGCCGGCGATGGTGCCGCCGCCAATGACGTACATTTTGCCGTCGACCCAGCCGGCGGTCAGGCGGTAGATGTAGACGCCGACCGCTACGGCGTTGCCGGCGTTGTCGCGGCCGTCCCAGATAACTTGGTTGGGTCCGGGGGACAAAGGACCGCTGAGCAGAGTGCGCACGGCTTGGCCGGAGATGTTGTAAATGGTGAGGGTGGCGGTGGTGCTGGTGGCGAGTTGGAAAGGAATTATCGTTTCTGGGTTAAACGGATTGGGATAGTTTTGCCCGAGACTAAAGGCGACGGGCAATTCGGCCGTTGCGCCGTTGACGGGGGTGGGGCGGGGCAAGGCGAGTTGGTAACGGCCGTCGGCGTCGGTAGTGTTTGTGGCTGCGATGCCGTTTGGCCCGCTCCAGCGCAGTTGCACGGCGGCCACAGGTCGGTCTTGCTGGTTGTGTACGGTGCCGGATACTTCCTGTGCCAGGCTGCCTGCCGGCAGGGCGATGGCAATCAGGAAAGAGAAAGGGGGCAGGAAAGGGCGCATGGTTGAGTTCTATATGCGAAAGTTATGGCGCTGATTTACATCGACTTCAAACGTCGCGCATTGCGGCCTGTCAGCGGTCATCCCAGGGCAATTGAAAGCCGGATTTTACAATGCCCCAGGTGGACTCTTCAACGATTCCCGGCTCTTTTTCAAAGTTGAGCGTTGTGGAGAAAAACGGCCAAGCGGTCGTTTCGATGCGCTGGCCTATGCGGTTTAAATGGTTGCCGTCGTACTCCTCAAAAACGTGGTCAATGCCCGCCTGGTCGAGGGCCGCCGAAAGGGCGCGGCTGTCGGCGATGATGTGCGCGAATCTGTCGGAGCGGCCCACGTCAAAACGGATGCCGCGAAATTGCCTTAAGTTGTCGACGTATTGAGGCAGCATGTGGAAAGGCATTTGCGCGGCCCAGCGGTTCCACACCGATTCTATTATTTGTACTTCTCCTTCGACTAATTCAAACGGGAAATCGACGTAGAAGGGCGGGTTTTCTGGGTTGGGGCTCATGACGGCCGACGCGGCTATGTGCGATTGCGTGGTTAAATTGGCGTTGGTGAAATCGGTCGATGCAAATTGTAAGGTAGCGCGCCAGGCCGCGTCGTCTATGGTTCCGTCCGCCTGGCGCTCGACAAAGCCCAGGCAACAGGCGCTGAGGCCGTAGACCGCGCTGTAGGTTTCTGGATATAACATCGCCAGCCTGAACGCCCCAAAGCCGCCCATGGAATGTCCGGCGATGCCGCGGTATTTGTTGAGCGCGTCGGGCATGACGACGATCATGGGCCGTATGGTGCCCTGCTCGATGAGCGCGTCGGTGTTGCGCTGGATGCTGCCGAGCAGCTCCCACGAAATGCTGGTGCCGGTGTAGCCGTGCAAGAGATAGATGACGGGGTAGCGCTGGTTGGGGTTGTCGTTGTAGCCGGACGGCAGGTAGATGCGCACGATGCGGTCGGGTGAATCGCCCAGGAGAAGAAGTAGCAGGCCAAAAATTCCCAGGCGATGGGCCCGTGGGCGTCTCACGGGATTGTCTGGTATCACTTGTAGTGGATGGCCAGCCACAGCGTCTCGTTTTCTGGATCGGTGTAGGCGACCCGGTGTTTTTGGTGGGCCGGGATGTCGATGCAATCGCCGGCGGCCAGTTCGACGATGTGGCCGTTGGGGTATTCGATGGCGCCCTTGCCCTTGAGGACGACGACCCATTCGTGGTCTTCCTGGTCGTACCATAAATCTGCGGGGGAGGACTGGCCGAGGGAGACGATGCGCTCAATGCGCAGGGCGGGGCGTTCGAGCAATGTGGTGATTACTTCGGCGCTGCGATCGGGCGCCAGGTAGGCAAAGAGGTTGGTGGTTTCAGGTTGCATAGTACGAGCGCGATGTTTTTAGAGTGAGTCGCTCAATCCGCCCCTGCGCCGATGCAGTAGAGGTGGGTGGAGGTGCGGATAAAGAGCTGGTTGCCGGAAACGGCCGGCGACGACAGGGTGAAGCTGCCGTCGAGTTCGTTGGTGGCTAGAAGTTTGTATTGGGGGCCGGCCGCCAGCACGGTGGTGACCGCGTTTTCGTTGAGCAGGTAGAGTTTGCCGTCGGCCAGCACCGGCGAAGAGCTGACGTTGCCCTGGGCGGTGCGCTCTGGTTCCCAGACGGGGGTGCCGGTCTTGGCGTCGAGGCAGATAGCCATGCCGCGGTCGTCGACCATGTAGAAGTACTGGCCGTCGCAAATGGGAGTGGGCACGTCGGTGGCGGCCTGCCCCTCCCACTTCCAGGCCAGGTGGCTGGTGCCGACGTCGCCGCGGCCGCCGGCGCGCAGGGCCAGCAGTGGCCGTTTGCGGGTGGGGGCGTAGACCATGCCGTCCACTGCCAGGGGAGAAGCGCAGACGCGGTAGGTCTGGCGCTTCTCGGGGTTGAGGCCGGTGGCGCGTCATATTTCTTCGCCGCTGGCGGGGTCTGCGGCGCTGGGCGAGGTGAGGAAAATGCGCTCGCCCCAAATGATGGGGGTGCTGCCGCTCCACGAGGGGAGCGGCGTTTCCCAGACGACGTTTTCCGTGGCGCTCCAGGTGGCGGGCAGGTCCGTTGCCTGGCCGACGCCGTTGGCCAGGGGGTCGCACCACTGGGGCCAATTGTCCTGGGCCGCGGCGGGTTCCAATACGAGGGCGGTTAGGATTGACGCAATCGAGATGTATCGGCGCATTTTTACTCTCCTCGATAAAAATAAACTTCGCTAGCCGGTTTCAGTCGAGGCGACCTTCTACTTCTGCGGCGGCAGGGGCCAGGAATCGCCGGCCATAAAACCGCCGTCGACGTAGATGACCTGGCCGGTGACGTAGTCCGACGCCGGCGCCGCGAGAAAAACGGCGGTGCCCACCATGTCGGCGGGGTCGGCCAAACGGCCCAGCGCCAGGCGCCCTTCGCCCCACTGGCGCATGGTGTCGTCGGCCCACAGCTTTTCGGTGAGGGGCGTCACCACAAAACCGGGGCAGATGGCGTTGACCTGAATGTTGTGCTCGCCAAATTCCACCGCTTGCGCTTTGGTGAGCTGGCCCACGGCGCCCTTGGTGGCGGTGTAGACCGACACTTTGGCCAGGGCGTAGCCGGTGGTGAGGGAGCCGATGTTGATGATTTTGCCTTGCTGGCGCGCCTGCATGTGCCGGGCAACGCGCTGGGAGAGGAAGTAGAGGCCCTTGAGGTTGACGCCGACAATCTGGTCGAAGTGGTCTTCGCTGACTTCGTCGATGGGCTCGCGGATGTTCATGCCGGCGTTGTTGACCAGTATGTCGATCTGGCCAAAGTGGTCGAGGGTGATGGATACGGTGTTGTCGACGGCGTTGAGGTCGCCGATGTCGAGCTCGATGGCTAAGGCCTCGCCGCCGCTATTTTGGATGGCGTTTACGGTTTCGTCGAGCTGGGGGCGGGTGCGGGCGGCGCAGGCGATTTTGGCGCCGGCATCGGCCAGTCCGGTGGCAATGCCCTGGCCGATGCCGCGGCCAGCGCCGGTTACTAAGGCAACTTTTCCTTCGAGTGAAAACAGGCTCACAATGACCTCCTTATAATTATTGGGTAGAAATTTTGTTCGTTAGGCTTTTGTGGGACGGTCGGTTAGGGAGTGGTCCCTCGCTAGCAAATCATACCCTTCGCAACGCGAACGCTGTTCATTATGGGGTTGGGGCCGACCCAGCGTTCGTCGATGGGGTCGGTGGCGAGCTGGTAGCGAGAATCCGTTGAAATGCGGATGCGGTTGGTCTGGTTGTCGTGGCTGCCGTGCATCAGGAACATGCCAAAGACGATCAGGTCGCCCATGGAGTACTCGGCGGTGAGCCAGCGGCCGCCCACTTGTTTTTGGGCGGCGATGGGGTCGGGGGCGAAGGCGCCCAGGGTGGTCCATTTGATGGATTTTTTTTCTTCGCCGGTCAGTTCGCGGTTTTCGCCGCGCGCCCGGGCGATGAGGGCGACGGCTTCGCCTTCGTTTTCGCAGTAGACGTCGACGTCGGTTTGCCCGTAGGTCTGTTTGATTTCTTCCTGGCGGTGGGAGTTTTCCAGGATGATCAGGCCGCCCATTTCGTAGGGGACGTCGCCTAGGGGGGTCCACGAGGTGTAGAGTTGTTTGGTGCCGCGGCCCATGTAGACAATGTCGCAGTGGGGTTCGGTGGGGGCGTTGAAAGTGGGGGTTTTGGCGCGGAACCAGGTGTGTTCGTAGTGGCGGATGGGGCCGCCGAGGAGGAATTGGTAGAACTCCATCATGCGGCCGGTGTAGAGCAATTGGTACAACGGGGGGTTGTTATGGGTTGGTTCGTCGGCGGAGCGTTTGTGGACGCCGGGTTTGAGCACGCCCTCTATGAGGGGGTGGTTTTCGTCGAAGAGGCCGAGGGGGGCCAGGCGTTCGAGGGAGCTGAGGCGGGCGGCGGCGACCTGGTCGCGGTCGAGGAAGCCGGGGAGGAAGAGGTAGCCGTCTTGGGCCAGGCGGCGGTGTAGTTCGTCGCGGTCTGCGGCTGCGTCGGTGGAGGGGCGCAGGGGGCCGAAGTGGTCGGGGGAGGTGTTGAGGGGGTGGTTGTTGAAGGTCGGGTGGGGAGTGGATTGTATGGACATGTGGTTTGGCCTTTGAGCAGTTGTAGTTGGATTGACTTTGTAAAAGTACAGAAAAATTAGGGGAAAGCCTAATGGGGAGTAGGCATTGGTCTGGGTTGACACTTCGCTAGGTTGGCGACGGGCGGTTGGGGCTCCTTGCCTATGGTGTTTTGTGAGTCCCTCGGGGGGCCTTGCCCTGTCCCGCTCCTCCACAGCCCTGATGAAGATTAAGGAATTAATCGTGCAAGAGTCCAGTATATCGTA
>CAXGRO010000246.1:0-8097 GCA_964012055.1 uncultured bacterium | reverse complement strand
GAATCGAACCCACGACCAACGGATTAAAAGTCCGGTGCTCTACCAACTGAGCTACTGGATCACTATAGCGTAACTCTTGCTTTCTTAAAGATTTAGAATAAAAAAATAAACCTATGTCTGAAAATCGTCAATACTTCAGCCCATTTCATCCCACTCGATATTTCTCCACCGCCACCATATCCAATTCTATACCCAACCCCGGTTCTTCTGGCACCTCAACCAAGCCATTCTTGGGCTCCAGTGCGCCACCAATCAGATCGTTCTCGCGCGTGAAGTGCAAAGAGTCCGAAGGAATTGTCGCGTTGCGCACCACTGCGTGCACATGAGTCCCGTACGCCCCAGATATGCCCAGTCCCAGGCCCACCACCTGCAACCACACCGGCAGTCCGGCCGCTTCGGCCATACCAGCATTTATAATGGCCCGCTCGGCATTGCCCGCCGTATTAAACATATCTGCGGCGTCGGCCCTAATGGCGCTCATGATCATTTGGGAATCGCCTAGATGGGGAGCCAGCGGAATTATGGTGTGCTGGCGAAAATGGCTATATTGGTGCCAGCCTGGCAAGTATTGGAAGGGGTCTTCAAATGCCTGAATATTGTACTTTTCCAATTGATGTGCCAACTTTAAACTGCTACTCAAGTCGCCAAATGTAAAGTTGGGGTCGACAATAATACCGTAATCGGGACCGGCAGCTTTGGTCATCAATTCAACCGTCTCAACAATATTCCACGGTCGCGCTTTGAGCTTATGCGTCTTATACCCCTGCTTGGCCCCAATTTCTGCCATGGCGGCAAATTCGCGCGGATCTAGCGGAGGCGACCAATAACCCACCGGCACCTTATCCCAGTGTTTGGTCCCCATCAGTTTGTAAGCCGGCACTCCCAACGCTTTGCCAACAATATCATAGCAAGCCATGCCCATGGCACCGCCTACAGACCCCCAGTTGAGTTTGAGCGGATCCACGCCTACCCACTGCTCTTCTATGCCGTCAAACAAATCGCCCCTGCCACCCTCACCTAATCCGAAAATACCTTCATCGGTGTGTACTTTGAGAACGGTGATGGGACGATCTTTATAATCTATAGGACGACTTTTGTTAATTTCGGGAATGTGTGGAACGGCTGTAACAAATTTATCAATATGGGTAATTTTCACAATGTCTATCCTCCTCTTTAACCTGGCCTGACGGAATCATGCATGTCGTATGGAAGCGGATGATATTCCAAATTAAACGTCTCGGCAATATGGCGGTATGTAATCCGTCCTTCTATCATATTAACCCCGTGGGCCAGTGCCGGACTCTCGAGGGCTGCTTCCTCCCAACCCCTATTAGCCAGATCCAGCACATAAGGCAAAGTGGCGTTAGTTAAGGCCAGCGTAGAAATGCGAGGAACAGCTCCCGGCATATTGGCAACCCCGTAGTGGACGATGTCCTCAACCAGATAGGTGGGCTCGTGATGCGTCCTTGGACGAATGGTCTCTACGCAGCCACCTTGATCAACTGCCACATCAACTATTACTGCCCGTCGCTTCATGTTATGCAGCATGGAACGCGTAACTAAACTAGGGGCCTTGGCACCTGGTACAAGCACGGCACTAATGAGTAAGTCTGCGGAAGAAACCAACTTCTCAATATTATAAGGATTAGACAGCAGAGTCTTGACATTAGCCGGCAATATCTCTTCGAGATAACGCATGCGAGCCAGATCTATATCGAGCAGGAGCACACTAGCCCCCATGCCCGCAGCAATGCGCGCCGCACTAATTCCCACCACGCCAGCACCGAGAATTACCACGTCGGCTGGCGCTACGCCAAGCAGCCCTCCTAACAACACCCCCCGTCCCCCTATGGGCGATTCGAGATATTTAGCCCCTTCCTGTACTGCCATACGCCCGGCGATCTCGCTCATCGGAATTAAACAGAGGCAACGAACCGCCCTCAGCCTGTACGGTCTCATATGCGATAGCAATGCCTCCCGTATCGACAAATCCACGCGTCAATTCTTCGCTGGCGGCAAAGTGAAAATAGGTGAAAACTACTTGCCCCTGACGGATTAGATTCAATTCTATGTCTTGAGGCTCTTTAACTTTAACTATCATATCGGCCTTGGTGAACACTTCTGCGGCCGTCTCAACTATAGATCCACCGGCTTCCAAGTAATCCTCGCCGGCCACCCTTGCCCCTTCGCCCGCACTTTCTTCCACGTATACAGTATGCCCAGATCCCACTATGCACGAACTCCAACGGGCATTATACCCACCCGCCGCTCATCGCTTTTAATTTCTTTGGGTACCCCTACAATCATGTCCCCCCCATGTGGAATGCAGTACCCGTTTCGCTGGACTGATAGGCAGCCTCTACCACTTCCATGGCGCGCTGGGCATCTAGGCCGCTGGTAACAAAGTCTTGCCCCTGCACAGCGGCATCGATGAAATCTGTCAAATACCGTTGCCCAACACTGCCGCCATATCCAGGCGTTTCTTTTGGTACGGCAGTTATTTCCTTATAACCAACCGTCTCCCACCCCGGTGCCTCGCTCTGTATTTTTAACATAGACCCGCGTTCATCATAATCCCACATCGGCCAGATTGCGTCGCCAAGTGTCCCCCGCATGCTCAGATAGATATCGCCATAGCGTTGCCCCAGAATATATCCGGCATGCAAATTACCCACCGCCCCATTGTCCATAGAAAAAGCGAGTGCAGCCATATCTTCTACATCTATGCCCGTATCACTCAATGTCGCCACCTGCCCCATAACCGTGCGGTATTCAAGCCCACTTATATAGCGAATGAGATCGATGGTGTGAATGGCCAACCAGGACAAAATGCCCCCACCCGATTTACTACGCTTAAAAAGCCAATGCTCGGGATTGCGCTTTTGCACTGTAGAAGTGATCATGCGGCCTTCAATTGAAACAATGCGCCCGAGCGCACCACTGGCAACTAATTTTTTAAAATCTACCGCCACCGGCATATAGCGATTGGTAAAACCTGTAGCTATGGGGACCCCCTTATTGGCCGCCACTTCATTGAGGTGGGCAATTTCGGCCGCCGAGCGTGCTACGGGTTTTTCTATTATTAGAGGAACGCCGGCTTCTAACAAAGGCTCTGCCAGACTCGTAGACTGGTCATTTCGTCCGCAAACCATAGCAAAATCCAGTTTTTCAGCCCCCAACATTTCCTCTAATGAAGTGTAATTGTGTGCGGCGCCTTCGGGAAAATCGAGCCCTCCCTCGTTGGGCTCACACACCACCAAACGTTCGATGCGAGAACAATGTCGCATGGTTTCCCACCAGCCCTTGCTGTGGGGGTTATCGAGACCAATCAGTGCCGCATGTATTTTATTTGCCATGTCACCTAATCCACGTAGTCGACCGGTTGCCCTTCCCGGGCAGAGCGATAAATATTTTCCAATAAGGCCACGGTACGACGCCCTTCGCGACCGTGCACGCGCATCTGCCCATCATTTTCCAACGCCTGCACTATGTCTTCTACTACATTCTGCAGCGGATTTTCAATGCTGTTTAGCTTTTCCTCTAGGCTTTCCCCAAATACCCTCATGCTACCACTCAGCGCCTCATCCAATAAAATTCCGCCCTCGGTGCCGTGCACTTCGGCACTAAAGTAGACACTGGTAGGAAAGGTAGTGGTGCCCACTACCGTACCTTTGGCCCCACTGCCAAAATTGACAATGGCCAAGCCCAGGTCCTCGGTTTCTATATCGTGATTCGCAATGTCTGTTTCGCCGTACACGCGCATGGGGTCGCCCATAAACCACAACAATAAGTCAATTAAATGCGAACCCTGATTAGCCAACGAACCACCTCCGTCCATCGCCCAGGTGCCGCGCCAGCCATTACCGTGATCAAAATATTCTTGCGCTCGAAACCATTTAAAGCGAATTTCGCCCAATATGGGCTTGCCCAGCCAACCCTGTTTTAGCGCTTCGGCAATGCGGTAGTTGTTATCTACATAGCGACTCTGATAATCGATTCCCAGTTTTACGCCGGCATCGTCAGTTGCTGCAATGAGTAAATCGCAAGCGGCGGTTGTCACGTCCATAGGTTTGGTCGTTATAACGTGCTTGCCGGCTTTGGCGGCTTCTACCCCGAGTTTGGCATGTAAACCACTTGGGGTCATAATAATTACTACATCTACATCGGCCCGCCCCAAAGCTTCCTCCAATTGCGTGGTCCAATCGCAACCCATTTCGGCGGCAACTTCCTCTGCCAACTCGGCGTTTAGATCAACCAATATTTTTAATTCGGCCCCTTCGGTCTCTTGCACCTGACGGGCCCGATTGCGCCCCATGCCCAGTCCTACTACGGCAAAACCGACCATATTTATACTCCCATTTTTTGTTTTGGATTTAATGCGGCCATATAATAGATCGGCCCTAGAATCGTGTCAACTAATTAAACTTCACCTCTACTTCCGCCGGCAATCCCCGCCAACTTGCAACTTGCGTTTTTATGCCTCTGGCCCGCATTTCTTCCTCCGCCCTAATTAGCGGATTGTAGTTTTGCAGGTTGCGCTCGCCGTTAGGAGCACCGGCTTTAAACCACAGTTTCCTAGATACGGCTCCATAAATTAGCGGCATATAGGGCAAAAACTCCGAAGGCCCTTCGGTTGAACGGTGAGAAAAAAATGCAGAAAATCCACCTTTCTTTATATTCCTTAATGCCTCCTCCAAACTCTTTACTCCCACCCTTTTTAGATCTTCCAAAACCTGATTGAGATCGCCCCGCGCTAAAAGAAATTTTTCCACAACTTCTGATTCCGCCAACCCCAAAACTATTTCTGTCGCCAGACATGTCTCAGTAAAAGTCCCCGCCTGGTTGAGCTTAATCAAAACAGAGTTACCGGCGCGGTCCTTGCGCTCAGGCGCCGCTAGAAAAGGAATGATGAAACGCATTTGAGTAACCGCGGCATCATCCAAAACCACTTGGACCTTATTACCGTACGCAGCCGTCATCATCTTATGGGACTGTATATCGTGCTCGCTGCCCGGATCTTCCATAGTTATGAAGTTTTGCGCCAGTTTTACCACCTTTCCGTTAAACGCAATCAACTCTTCCCGCGTCAGTCTCCCCTGGCCCGAAAAGTGCATCTCATATTCTCCCCTATCGCGCAACGTTTTTTCTTTTTGCAGTTCAGAAAAAGCGTTGTCCGTGCCAATAGCCCAATCGGCAATCCCAAATTTAAGTTGGCGGGCAACTTCCTTTATCCGCTTCAACCCCTCTAGACTCTCCTCAACGGGAAATGCAAAACCCCGCTCTTTGGCCGTGCCGGTGGGAATGTCATCGCGGACCAGATTTTTTTCAAACCTGAGAAAAAATTCGGTCGCAGTCTTAAACACCTCCACAATGGTTTTTTTGCCCATTGCAAAGAAAAACATTTCCTGTATATCCTGGCGCGTGCCGGGAACATGTTCGCCGCCGCATACCATGTTGAAACCAATATTGGGAAAAAAGAAAGGGGTAGATTTTCCCTTTATTCTTTTTAGCTCCCAGGCCTTATAGCCACTTGCCTTAAGCAAGGTCTGAAAGAACACTGTGGAGGCAGCCAAGCAGGCATTGCCGCCCCATTCTTTTTTGTTGATTCCAGCTCTTTCGACCAGTTTTAAATCGAGATCTGCGGCTGCATCGAGAATATCTTGAGGTTTTTTTATAATAACCTTCTTGGGCAACAAAGGAGCTATATTTTGCTCTATGGATTTTATGGCTTCGGCGTTGGGAATATAAACAGCTTCTTCTTCACCGTCCGACGTGCCCTTGGGAATTCCGTTGCGTTCGACGATGGTCCAGGTATCCCTACCTTTTTTAACCCGGGCACTCATCTCGCCTTCTATTGTAAAAGCGGCATAGGACGATAGGACTTCCCTGCCCTTTAATTTTAAATTTGAGACAACTGTGTTATACGAGGACATATTTGCATCTCCATTTCACTTAACAATACTGTGGACACTTTTTCGATTTTGAGCGGATTTTTGCAAGGTTTAAATTCGTAAGTGATTATCTATCAACAAGTTACAAACTTCAACGCCTATTTATCAATGACTTAAAAAAAGTGTCCACAGTATTGACTTAATACAGCCTGTGTTATTATTCATATTTCCCGCATGGATCCCTGGGGACGTTGATTCTCCCCAATACTCAAAATGACACCGGGCCTACTATGACTCTTTTTATGAGCGATTAATTGGGTAACGGGAATATAGGGTTTAACAAATTCCACTACTTCGTCCGGGGTCATTCCCTTCCCAGCCGATTGCTTCTTAGTGGTTTCTTCTTGGTTAAGCCGCCATTGAGTTACTAATTTTATATCTTCGGCTTCTAGAATAACCATACTGTCGGCCAAATCCCAGATCTTCTGATATGCCTTCGCATATTCCAAGACGTCTATGAAATACTTGCGCTCGGGGTCGAGTTGATCAAATAAATCGCGCACGTATTCATCCTTCTCCATAATGCCCAGGAATTCATCCACAGAAATAGCCGGAGCAAATAAACTCCATCCCTCAAATAAAAAGAAATCCTGCCTCCCTTTTATTTTAGTGACCCTATCCACAATATCCCCTTTACCTGCGTGTAGCGACTTGTCAAAATGGGGAATTAAAAACTCTTCTCCCCGCTTAACTCTTTGCAACATGTCGTATAACTCTGCATGCCTGTGAGTTCCCAGTGTGCCTCGAACCGCGTAGAATGGACTCCCTGGGTGCTGCTCAGCCAAAACTTTGCGGGCGGCGTATGAAAGATAGAAATCATCAATCGAGCACCCTGCTACACTATGCCCTTCTCCTGCCAGAATGAGCCATATAACTTTGGTTAAAACCGTTTTTCCAGATCCTTGTGCGCCTTGAATATATATGGTAAATGTATCGTTGCTATCGCCAATTTTATCATTTCTTATTTTTCGACAATGTTCGGCCAAAGGCACGTAATATTCATTAAAGACCTTTTCTTCAATTAAGACGCTGTCCTTTTCCATTTCTTTTTTAATAGCAGAAAAATCCATTACTCGGCATCCTCTCGAATATGCAGCCGCTGATTCGCCTCTATATTCTTTACCATCTGTATTGTTCCCGAGGGCCAATGTACTTCTAGTCGGTCTACCTTATTCGCCGCTCCCAACCCAAAGATAGGTGCAACCTGGCTACAAGATAAAAATCCCGAACCGGCTTTGACCATCCGCATTTGACGTTGCGGACCTACCTGAACATATACTTTGGCCCCTACACCAAAGCGATTGCTAATCACCCCTGCCAAATACACTTCTAACCAATTGTTGTCGTTGCCGCCTTCATTGCGCAGCAAGGCAACCGCACCGCCATTGCTGTTTATTAAAATATCCACATCGCCGTCCTGGTCAAAATCGCCAAAAGCCGAACCCCGCCCCACATATGATGCTTTTAGCCCAGGCCCCAATGCCGCTGTGCGCTCGACAAAGCGTCCTTGGCCGTCGTTGCGAAAGAGTTGTGCCCTCTGTGCGTGAGTGACGAGTTCGTCGTATTCTGCGATATTGTCGTGCACATGACCGTTGACTACAAAGAGGTCCAACCAGCCGTCGTTGTCATAGTCTAAAAATCCCGTGCCAAATCCCAAGTAGTTGAGGCTGATTTCGCCCACCCCTACGCCATTGCTGACTTCTGAATAATATACCCCGTCATTGCGATATATCGCATTGTTCTCCAATTGGTAGTTGGTAACAAACAGATCCATATCCCCGTCGTTGTCGTAATCTCCTGCATCTACCCCCATGCCGGCTTGCGCCACTCCATTTTGGCTCAGCGCCACCCCCGCCAACAAACCATTTTCTACAAACGTTCCATCGCCCCTATTTTGGTAGAGCAGATTGGGAGTAAGGTCGTTGGCCACGTATATGTCTTGGTCGCCGTCCGCGTCAAAATCGCCACAAACAACTCCCAAACCGTTGCCCGCTGTAACAATGCCTGCGCTGGGGCCTATTTCTTTAAAGCTGCCATCGCCGCCATTGTCGTACAGCATATCTCGAGTGGCACTAAACTGATGCGGATCGCAATCAATACTGTGGACACTTTTTCGATTTTGAGCGGATTTTTGTAAGGTTTAAAT
>CAXGRO010000245.1:0-8144 GCA_964012055.1 uncultured bacterium | reverse complement strand
GTCCGCGCTGCAGGAGACGATATGAGTACGGAAAAACGCATCGCCTTGGGGGGCATCTTAACTGAGTGCAATCACTTTGGCGGGGTGCCCATCACCCTGGATTGGTTCGAGCGCTACGAATTGCTGCGCGGCGAGGAAATTTTGCAGTCGGAAGCCGGCGTTGTGGGCGGCATGTTGCAGGTGCTGCGCCCGGAGCAGGTGCGCGTCGTCCCCTTGCTCTACGCCAGCACCTGCCCCGGCGGGCCCCTCACTACGGCGTGTTACACCCAGCTCAAGGACGAACTCCTCGAACGTTTGCGCCAGGTTTTGCCCGTCGACGCCGTGCTTTTGCCCATGCACGGGGCGGCGGCGGCCGACAACGCCGGCGATCTGGAGGGCGATTTGATTCAGGCGGTGCGCGCCCTGGTGGGGCCACAGGTGCCCATTGTCGGCACGCTGGATTTGCACGCCCACGTCAGCGCCGACATGGTGCGCGGCGCCGACGCCCTGCTGGCCTGGGAGACCTACCCGCACCGCGACGCGTTGGAAACCGGTCAGCGCGCGGCGCGGCTGCTGCTGCAAATTTTGGCGCGGCGTTGCCGTCCGACCATGGCCGTGGCCAAGGTGCCGTTGATCACCGCGGCGCTGCGCGGCTCCACCGAGGGCGACGACCCCTTTGCCCATTTTATGCGCGCCACTAAAGAGCTCGAACGCCGCGACGACGTGCTGTCGACCAGCGGTTTTTTGGTGCACCCCAATCTCGACTTGCCCGACATGGGCGGCGGGGCCCTGGTCATCACCAACGACAACCTGGACGAGGCCGTCGCGCTGGCGACGGAGCGGGCGCGCCACTACTGGGATTTGCGCTTTGAACTGGAGGGCGAGGCGCACACGCCGGCCGGGGCAATCGAGCAAGGCTTGCAAATAGAGGGTGGCCCGGTGGTGCTGGTGGAAATGGCCGACTGCTGCGGCGGCGGGGCAGCCGGCGACAGCGTCATCGTTTTGCGGGCGCTAATAGGAAAGGGAGCGCAGTGGCCGGCGTTGACGATGGTGGTCGACCCCGAAGCGGCGGCGGCTTGCCACCGGGCCGGGGCGGGCAGCGAAATGGCACTGGCACTGGGGCACAAGCAGGATCCGCGCTGGGGCCAACCGCTGGAGGTGCGGGCACGGGTGGAGCGTCTCAGCGACGGCAAATTCGTCTACACCGGCGGCATGTGGAACGGGGTGGAGGGCGACATGGGGCCGTCGGCGGTGTTGGTCATTGGCCAGGTGCGGGCGCTGGTGATGTCGCACCCCACCTACGATTGGGTCGACGAGCAGTACCGCGCCGTGCAACTCGACCCGGCGGCGGTCAAATTTGTGGTGGCCAAAAACCCCATGAATTACCGTATGGCCTACGGTGCCATCGCCAAGGCCTTTTTCTTTCTCGACACGCCCGGCCCCACGCCGGGGTTTATGCGCAATGTGGAGTTTGCCAATGTAGAGCGCCCCTACTTTCCCGCCGACCGCGATTTTGGCGAATTTATGCCCACTATTCTGCATCGCTAGGACGGAAGAGGTTGCGGCCAGCAGCTGGGTGTGGAATATTTGTAGTCACGACCACGGTGTCGCATCGGCGGAGATTTTAACTATAACCAAGAAAATTTGATCGTGCGGGCGCGAGATTTGGGCATATGTTTTGTCGCGCCAGATAGTTTTTACAAAGAAATTCAGGGCAAGTGGGCAAATTTGAATTGGCGCCAGCAGTTTAGCATTTAGAAAGGAGTTGACCATGCGCTGGATGTATGCCGTTGGAGTGACGTTTTGGCTGGCGGCAAGCAGCAGTGGACAGGAGTGGGTCGAAATTTCGCCGGAGGGCGATATACCTACGCGGCGGATGAGTCCGTCGGCCATTTACGATCCGGTGGGCCACCGCATGATCATTTTTGCGGGCGCCGGGCCCAACGGAGATCTGGACGATATGTGGAGTTTGGATCTGCACCAGCACCGCTGGAGCAGTATGGCGCCGGCCACCGATACGGTGCCGCCGGCGCGGGCCACGCACAACGCCATCTACGACCCGGTGGGCCACCGCATGCTCATTTGGTCGGGGCAGGAACGCACGCGCCAGCGGGCTTTCTTTAACGACGTCTGGTCGTTTGACCTGGCGACCGATACGTGGACGGAATTGCAGCCGCCCGACCCCATACCGCTCACCCGCTACGGCACGGCGGCGGTGTTTGATCCGCGGGCACGCGATTTGGTGACGTTTGCCGGGTTTACCGATAACGGGCGCTTTGACGACACCTGGCGTTTTAACCTGGACGGGGAGATGTGGACGGATGTTTCGCCTGCGCAGGGGCCGCACGAGCGCTGTTTGCACTCGGCCAGTTACGACGAGCGCGGCCACCGCATGATCATGTACGGCGGCCAGCAGATAGGGGCGCTGGATGATATCTGGGCTTTTGATTTAAACGAGAATACGTGGACGGAGCTGACGCCTCAAGAGGGGCCGCCGGGCCGTTCTTTTCCGCTGCACGTGTACGACCCCACCAACCACCGCGTCGTCGTCTTTGGCGGCCACCGCATGGGATCGCTGCGACAGGCCAACGACACCTGGGCGTTTGATTTGGCTTCCAACACCTGGCAAGAGTTGCAGGTAGACGGTACTTTGCCCACGGAGCGCGAGCGGCCGGCGGGGATTTTTATTGCGTCGGAAGGGCGCATGATTATGTACGGAGGCGCCGGCGGTGGCAATATTCTAGGCGATTTGTGGACGTTGAGCGGCCTGGCGCCGCCGCAGCCGACGGCGGTGGGGGCAACGGAGTCTGCGCTGCCATCGGCGTTTGTCCTACACCCGAACTATCCCAACCCCTTCAATCCTAAAACGGCGATAGATTACGAGTTGCCCGCGACCACGGCGGCGGCGCTGGAGATTTTCGATGTTTTGGGACAGAAGGTGCGCACGCTGGTGCGCGGGGTGCAAATAGCAGTCCGCTATACGGCCGTATGGGACGGGCTGGACGATGAAGGGAGGGCGGCCGGTGCCGGAGTATATGTATATCGCCTACAGGTTGAGGGGTCGGCGTTGAGCCACAAACTGCTGTTGTTAAAATGAAAGAGGCGTATGGAACGCAAGATTGAAAAATTGTTTCGGGCCCCTTATGGAGTGCCCAATGCCTTGCAAGTGGTCGAAGAAGGACTGTGGATTGTCGACCAGATCACCGATCGGTTGGCGCTGATTGAGATCGCCGAGCCGTCGGAATACGGGGTTACCAAGTTGATCCGCGATATCCCGTCGGAGTCGTCCAATACCAGCGGCTTGGCGATAGGCGAGGGGTATCTCTGGTTGGCGGCCAACGGGCCGGGCACGCTGTGGCGGCCGTTGCGTCAAACGGACGCCGATAAGGGCTACGGGGAAGTCTTACAAGTAGATCCTGCCGACGGCGCCACGGTGCAGCGCTACCCCATGCCGGGCGGCGGCGGCGTGCACGGTTTGGAGTACGATCACTTGGATCCCGGTCATTTGTGGGTGACCACGCTTAAAGAGCAGACGCTGACCAAGGTGCGCATTGCCGATTGGTCGGTGCAACACGTCATTCCGCTGCCCTACGGGCGCGCCCACGGCGTGGTGCGGGTGGAGGACGGCATTTGGGTCGTCCACACCAGCGAGCGGGTGATTGTCAAGTTGAGCGTGGAGGACGGGGCGGAATTGGACCGGGTGAAGGTGGCGGAAGAGTGGCCGCAGCCGCACGGACTTTCCATTTATTCTGAGGGTTTTCTCTACTGTGACGCCACTTCGGGATGGGTGGCGCAAATTGTGCTCTAAGACTGTTATGGATGAGCAAACAACTGTTGCCGAATTGCGGCAGGCCGTTGCCGCCTTTATCGCTGGGCGCGATTGGGAGCGTTTTCACACGTCCAAGAACTTGGCCATGAGTATTGCGATTGAGGCGGCCGAGATTATGGAACACTTTCAGTGGGGCACTATTGAAGAGGACCAGAAGTTGATGGAGGATGACGCGGTGAGGGCCGAGGTGGGGGATGAGTTGGCAGACGTGTTGATTTATTGTTTGAGTTTTGCCAATCAGGCGGGGATTGATGTGAGCGAGGTGGTGCGGGGGAAGTTTGCATGCAATGAGGAGCGGTTTCCGGTGGAGGAGTATCGGGGGAGGTATTGACGTTTGGTCGTGCCGGGGGCGGTCAGGGTAGGTAACCGTCCCTCGCTCATTCTCGCCCGCCCGGCTCCTGCCGGGCTCCGAGGCCAAAGGCCCTGTTCCGCTGTCCTGCGGACAGGGCCTTTGGAATCCGCTCTGGGACGGTTACCTACCCTGATCTTCGCGGAGCGTATGTAGCTGCGATGGGGTGATAGGATTATGTCTATGTTTAAAGCTTTGGTGGTGAGTCAGAGGGATGGGGAATACATCCAGGGGATACAAGAGAAGGGGGTAGATGAACTGCCCGAGGGGGAGGTGTTGGTTCGGGTGGAATATTCTTCGCTCAATTACAAGGATGCGCTTTCGGCCACGGGGCACAAGGGGGTGACGCGCAATTATCCGCACACGCCGGGTATTGATGCGGCCGGCGTCGTGAAGGAGAGCAGTAGCGAATTGTTTGGCAACGGCGATGAGGTGGTGGTTTCGGGGTACGATTTGGGCATGGATACGGCGGGGGGGTATGGGCAGTACATTCGCGTGCCGGCCGCCTGGGTGATGCCGTTGCCAGCGGGGTTGTCGGGGATGGAGAGTATGGTGTATGGGACGGCGGGTTTTACGGCGGCGCTGTCGGTGTTGAAACTGCAAGAGGGGGGAGTGGAGCCGGGTCAGGGGGAAATTCTGGTTACGGGGGCTACCGGGGGGGTTGGGTGTACGGCGGTTTCTATCTTGGCGCGGGCTGGATACAAGGTGGTAGCCGCGACCGGCAAGACGGAGGAAGAAGCGTTTCTGGCTGGTTTGGGGGCAGGGGAGGTCATATCGCGGGAGGAGGCGATTGATGCAGAAGGGCGGCCGATGCTGAAGGAGCGGTGGGCGGGGGTGGTGGACAGCGTGGGGGGCGATATGCTGGCGACGGCGATCAAGTCTACGCGAGCCGATGGGGTGGTTACCTGTAGCGGATTGGTCGCCACGGCGGATCTGGCGACGACAGTGTATCCCTTTATTCTGCGCGGGGTGAGCTTGGTGGGGATTAATTCGGTGGATTGTCCTATGGATTTGCGCCGTGATGTATGGCGGCGGCTGGCGGGGGAGTGGAAGGGGGAGGCCCTCGACTCTATGCGCCGCTTGTGCCGGCTCGAAGAATTGCCCGCAGAAATAGAGCGCATTTTGCAGGGCAAGCAGCGCGGCCGGGTGGTGGTCGACTTACAGGAGTAGGGCGCCATGCAGATTGTCGTGCGGACGATGGAAGAATTCAGGCGGCATTGGAATAGCAAGCAGAATTTTCTCTTTGATCCGGGCCTTTTTGGCATAGAAATGGAACTGCCTCCGGCGGCGGATATCGTCGATATTTTGCGACGCGATAAAAATGCCAATATCGCCATAAAGGAGGACTGTGACGAGGTGGAACGGGAGCGCATGGTCGAAGAGTTTAAGAGCCGGCCGATCGAGCAAGCAATCGACTATCCTTTTACTCTGTCCCATTTTGAATTGGCAAGATTTTACGGCGCGAACCAGTTCTTGCACCGTTTTCAGGAGAAGGTCATGGCGCCCTGGCGCGCGTTTCTGGCGTCTTCGGGGCTCACCTGGCAGCGCTGTTATCCAATTTTTATTTCTGGCAAAGGGTGTAGCACGGGCTACCACGTGGACGTTTCGCACGTGGTGGCCTGGCAGGTGCACGGGACCAAAGTATTTAACGGCTATGTGGACCCAGAGAAATACGCGCCCATTCAGGTGTGCGTTGACGAGCGCGACCGCATTCAGTGGAAGGAGCCGCCCGCCTGTGGCGCCAGGGAAGTGATGTCGTACAAAATGGAACCGGGCGACTTGCTGTGGAACCAATTGCTGACGCCGCACTGGGTGGAAGCCGGCGACGAGATTGCGGTGAGCGTCAATATATCGCACGGCGGGGTGCGCTATATGGGCGAGTTTTGCGACAATGAGAAAGTTTTGCGGGCGCGCTGGGATAAACATCCCAAAGAAGCCTGGTTGACGGATCTACGCTACTGAGGAGGGGAAAATGCTGTTGGCAATGACGCCCGAGCAAGAGCGGGACTTTGAGGAAAAGGGGTTTGTTATCCTCGAGAACTTCCTGACCTCGGAGGAAGTGGCGCGGCTTGCCGCCGCTGCGGATGAGGTGGTGGAGCGCATTCAAAAGAAAAAGGGACTCGATCCGCAAATTCATTTCCAGGTGCGCAATGCGCTGGCCCAACACGACGCCTTTTTAGATCTGGTAGATCATCCGCGCATCTTGCCGCTGGTGATCGATGCCATTGGCTGGAATATTCAAATTCGCACCTCGCACCTGGACTATCGCCCGCCCTATCCGGCAGACTTGTACGCGGGGACGGTGGGCACGGGCGCGGGGGACGATCAGGAAGCCGGCTACCGCAACGTTGCCTGGCACCCCGATCTGGCCAGCCCCGAAATATTTATGGCGCCTTCTTTGGACGGGCGGCTGCCCTTTATGGAAATTAAGGTGTTTTACACCCTCTTCGATATGACCGAATCGGATTGCGGCAATCTCTGGTTGGTGCCCGGCAGTTACAAGCGGCCCCCCGCCGAATTGCACGCCATGGAACGCCAGGTGCCGGCCGATCAAGCGCTCGAGTTAAAGCTGTCGGCCGGGTCGGCGGTGCTGTGGCGCACGGCCACCTGGCATTGCGTCGGTCCCAACCGCTCGAACAAGACCCGCAAGATTATGCACGTGGGGTACCACTACCGCTGGTTGCGCCCTACCGATTATATCGAACAAGATCCGGAACTGCTCGAACGGTGTTCGCCGCTTCGCCGGCAGCTTTTGGGCGCCCTGGCCAGTGGTGGCGATCCTTTGGGTGAAGATTCGGATATCGCCCCTGCTTCCCAGTACTGGCAGAACAAAAACTCGGCGGACCTGCCCTTGCGTACCTGGGCTGAGAATCTGGAGAAAGAAGTGGCCGCCGCACGGAGGTGAGACCATGCAAGAAGAATTGACGCGAGCCAGAATGGAGCGCGCCCGGGCCATTGCCGCGGCCGGTGGCATCGGTCCGGCGCTGCAATCGGGGGCGCTGCCCCGGCGCATTGCCGCGACCTTATCGGAGGTGTTGGTACTGGGATTGATCTATCAGGAGGTGCGCACCTTTCTGTGCGTCTACGGCCACGGCTCTACCGAAATTGGCGAGGTCTTGCGGGTGTATTCCGAGGCGGGCCTGGTGCGCGTTTGCGGGGTGCGCAGCGAGATTGAAGCGTCGCACGCGGCCACGGCTTTGCGCTGGGTCAACGGCGAGAAAGCGGCGGTGGTGACCTCCATCGGCCCCGGGGCGCTGCAGGCGCTGGCCGCGTCGATCGCCCCGGCCTCGGATGGCATCGGCGTTTGGTATTTGCTGGGCGACGAGACGACGGAGGACGAGGGGCCCAATATGCAGCAAATTCCCAAACACGAGCAGGACAATTACCTGCAACTCTACGCCACTATGGGCCGGGCCTATTCGCTGCACACGCCGCTGGCCGTTGGCGCAGCGCTGCGGCGCGGATTGAACACAGTCGACCACCCGCACCGGGCCGGCCCGTTTTATCTGCTCATGCCGATGAACACCCAGCCGGCGCCGTTGCCCAATTACAACCTCGACGAGTTGCTCGTTGGGGCGCCGCCGCGTTTGGGCGCCGCGGCCGACGGGGGCGCTTACGAGCAGGCCGCCGAGGCGCTTCGGAACCATCTCCGTGAGGCCGGGTCTCACACCCAGGTCCTGGCCGGCCATGCCGGCGTGGCCGAGGTGGCCGCCCTGCAGGAGGCGGACACCGTGGTCGCCGCCATCGTCGGCGCCGCCGGTGTGCGGCCGACCCTGGCGGCGGTGGAAGCGGGCAAGAAGATACTGCTCGCCAATAAAGAGACCCTGGTGGTCACCGGCGCCCTGTTCATGGATGCGGTCAAGCGCCACGGCGCCACGCTGCTGCCGGTGGATTCGGAGCACAACGCCATTTTCCAGTGCCTGCCGGCGGAAGGCGTCGGCCCGGGCGTGCGGCGCCTGCTGTTGACCGCCTCCGGCGGGCCGTTTC
>CAXGRO010000244.1:0-8155 GCA_964012055.1 uncultured bacterium | reverse complement strand
GAATTTAAACCTTACAAAAATCCGCTCAAAATCGAAAAAGTGTCCACAGTATTGAATTAGAGACCTTTTTTAAACTTATCGGCATATACTAAGGCCACCTTTAATCTTTTCTTCAATGCGGTTTTGCGCTCCCCAGATATTCACCCACTGGGAAGCGCAAAACCGCCGTTTACTACTATTATATATCGTCACCTAAATCGCCATCTTCACTCCCGCCCATAATTTCATTCCTACTGCAACAGACTCAATACGCCCTGCGTCGAACTATTGGCCTGGGCCAGCATGGAGGTCGCCGTCTGACTCAATACCTGTATCCGCGTAAAAGCCGTTACTTCAGTAGCCATGTCCGCGTCGCGAATGGCGGCCTCTGAATTGGTATTGCCTTCGATGGAATTCTCGGTAAAATGAAGCGTGTGCTGCAGGCGATTGAGCAAGCTACCTATGGTACCGCGCTGCTGTGCTACCTTTTCTATCGCCTGATCCAACTGGGTGATGGCCATACGGGCGCTGGACTGAGTCCCCAGAGAGACGGTATTGAGATTTAGGATGTTGCCACTGGCGCTCATATCCTCAATGGTCGCCTCGACGCGGTCTTCGTAAGTATTATCGGCCCCCACCTGGAACGAGCCGCCCGTACCTTCATTAATTATTACTGTAGCGGCATTTAAGTCGCCCTGTACATAACTGCCCGTTGCGGTCGTGACATTGTGCCCGGCCAGTGTAACCTGAATGCCCAGGCGATCAAAATTGGCCACGGCCGTGGCTCCGGTAGCTACCCCCGTCTGGTCCAGCAGCACGCTGACACTAATGGTCTGCGATACGGTGCCGTCGCCCAAACTCAAAAACCCATCGCCAGCATCTGTAAAGGTATAAGTCCCAGCTTGAGCGCCGGAAATGCGCACATCGGATACCCCGGTAGTGGCACTCGTGGTCAGGGCGGTGGAAGCCACGTCGACTGAATTGCCAAATCCGGTCAGCAAGTTTTGATCGTTGTATACCGTAGACTGGGCAATGCGGTCAATCTCGGAGTTAAGCTGAATGATCTCGGCGTTAATAGCCTCGCGATTTTTGTCGCTAATCGTGCTATTGGCCGATTGCACTGCCAATTCGCGCATGCGAATCAACATAGCGCTCACCTCGCTGAGCGAACCTTCGGCTACTTGTAGTAGGTTTGCACCCATTTCCGCGTTGCGCACTCCCATGGTGAGACCGGTGATTTGGGCTCGGAACCCCTCGGAGATGCTTACGCCGGATGCGTCGTCTTCGGCGCCGTTGATGCGCAGACCCGAGGAGAGGCGCTCTAGGCGCATGCCTAGATCGCTGTTGTTGATATTCAGATGTCGTCGAGTGTTAATCGACTCTATATTATTGTTTACAGCGAGGGCCAAGGGCATGCCAAAACCTCCTTGTTATCTGGCTTATGCCTAATGCTTGAAAAGCATTGCGTCCAATCCGTGGACCTTATGAGGTCTTTTATTCGGTTGAGTGAAGCTATTTGACATTACTTAGTGTCACTCAATACTAATATTATCGACCTGCTCTTTCAACCCTTTAGCTTTTTCCGCACTTTTTCTACTCTCATCTACCTACCCTACTTTAGGAGCTGTAGAGCATTCTGCGGTAGCGCATTGGCCTGGGCCACCATAGCCGTAGCCGCCTGCGTTAATATCTGACCTCTAGTGAATTGAGTGATCTCCTCGGCCATGTCGGCGTCGCGGATGGCCGATTCAGCGGCCTGGAGGTTCTCAATGGCATTTGCCAGGTTGGCCGTAGTAAACTGTAGTCGGTTCTGCACCGCGCCCAATTCACCGCGCTGTCGCGTCACGGCCAAAATCGCCGTATCCAGGCGGGAGATGGCCGCCCTGGAACTTTCTAGGTTGGACACCGACAGACCGTTTAGATTGAGTTCTGAGCCACTGGCCCGCATATCACCGATATTTAGCGCAATGCGATTTGAAGAATCGTCATTAGGCCCCACCTGCAGGGTGCCGCCGGTGGCATCTTCGATGAATATCACTTTGCCGTCCAGACGGCCGTCTATATAAGAATTCGCTCCCGCCAGGCTAAGCGTATTGCTGCCATCAATCAGCGTGTTACCCGCCGTCTCTATCTCAATCTGCCTGGCCCCCACATTGAAGTTGACCGATCCGGGAGGCGTAAGCCCCGTCAAAACTGAATTTAGATTGGCGGCAATGGTGAACAGATCTTGCCCAGCCAACACTGTAACGGCCTGATTGCCGATAATAATATCGCCGCCTGCTCCCCCATCGGCAGCTAGGCTGCGCAAAGTCGTCGAATCGGTATCAGCTTCGGGACCAACTAGCGTCACCTGAACGCCCAATCGATCAAAATTGACGACAAACGTAGTGCCGGTAGCCACCAGGCTGGTCGTTCCATCTCGATCGAGCGTAGCCCCCACATCGACCGACTGTTCTAAACTAGTGCCGTCGGGTAAGGCCACCGCAAGCGTTATTTGATTGTCAGTGGCACTCGTGTCGGAAAATGTGTAGGTCCCAGGCACCGCACCAGAGACGCCTATTTCCGAAGCGCCAGAAAAACCGTCGAGCGCTGTAGTGACGGCCCCGTTCTGCGAAACGGCATTGCCAAAACCGGTCAGCAGCACCTGATCGTTATAGGTCGTCGACAGCGCGATTCGGTCGATTTCTGCGGCCAACTGGTTAAATTCGGCCGCTACACTTTCTCTATTTGTATCGTTGATAGTAGAGTTGGCCGACTGCACCGCCAACTCGCGCATGCGGCGAAGCATGCTGCTGACTTCGTTGAGCGACCCTTCGGCCAGCTGAATTAGGCTGACGCCCTGCTCAGCATTGCTCACGGACTGCCGCATACCCAAAATTTCTGCCCGCATACCTTCAGACACGGAAAGACCGGCCGCATCGTCGGCGCCGCGGTTAATCCGCAAACCTGAAGATAGACGTTCAATGCGCCTGGCGAAGTCGACACTTGTATTATTTAAGTGCCGACCAGCATTGATCGCCGATATATTGTTGCCGATTCTAATAGGCATTTTAGCCCTCCTTGATCGCCGAATTTTCGGGCCTTCCTTAGCTCCTCTTTAGCCCCCTTTTCTCCGGACAACATGGTTTGTGCGTAAGAAGAAAAGTTCACAGCCCATTTAGCAAGGAGTGTGCCAAAATGGTGATGCCAATCACGTCATTAAGTTCATATTATTGTTTTTATTTGATTTAAATAACAAAAAGAAAGAACTACGGCTTAAAAAAGAGATGAAGTTGAACTTTAATTAAGGAACAATTGCATAAAGAGATGGAATATTTTGCCCGGTGGATTCAGAGCCCATACACCCAGAGTTTCCTTGTCGAACAGTTCATTTTACTACAAACCTTCCCATCTCCTATTCTTTATTAAATTATACACAATACTGTGGACACTTTTTCGATTTTGAGCGAATTTTTGCAAGGCTTAAATTTGTAAGTGATTATTTATAAACAATTTACATGTTTCAATATCTATTTTTTATCTAAGCCGCTATTTATCTTACAAAAAGTGTCCACAGTATTGATATAGGGAATCGGGAATTATAGACTAAAACCGCTATTTTGTCTGCTCGGGAGATTGCCGCAATATGTCAACAACAAAAAAATACCGCGTTGCCGTAGTTGGCGGTGCCGGTACATGGGGGCGTTATTATCTGCGCACCTATGCCGAACACCCCAACTGCGAAATTATCGGCATGGTGGACCGCATCCCCGAACGACGCCAGATTTTTGCGGCCCACTATGGCGTTGCGCGCACTTACGATGCTGTCGAGGATCTGCTGGCAGAGGAAGTGCCCGACATCGTCTCAGCCGTGGTGCCGGTATCGCAGAATTTTCCCGTTGTCAAAGCCTGCGCCACAGCAGGTGTGCGCGTGGTCTCCTGCGAAAAACCCCTAGCAGCCTCTCTGACCGAAGCCGATGAGATCGTGCGCTTCTGTCGCGAACGCGGCACCTTATTTGGTTGCGCCCAGGCCGCCTGGGCCACCCCCTACCAACCACAGATTATGGAGTGGGTTCGAGCCGGCCATATTGGCCAATTGACGGCCGCCGCCATCCCCGGCGGGCTACCGGTTGAAATGTCGGGCGGCGGTTGCGTACAATTGGCCGCCATCAGCCTGCTCACCGGTATGGAAGTGGAATGGGTAGAAGGCTGGACCTTGCCGTCTGAGCCTACCTATCAGACCCCCGGCACTCCAGATATAGAAGCCGATTCCCCCGCTTTCGGGCGTCTGGGCTTGTCCGGTGGCATAATCTGCGAAATTCCCCAACCTCGCGAGAGCATACCTGCCTACTTAGCCGCAGAGGGCACAGAAGGACAGGTTTTCTTATCGCGACCTCATCCCGTTCTCATCCAGGGCACGGGCGGCGCTGCCACCCCCGTGTTTCCCGATTTCTTTGACCAGCCCCCACCTGCCAATGGCTTCATCCCCACTATTCAGCGCCTTATCGACGCCTTTGAGACGGGAGAAGAGCCCCTCAGTAGCGGTCACGACTACCGCCAGGCCCTGGAAATTGCCATTGCCCTCAAACAATCAGCGCACAACGAGCACCAACGCATCTCCCTTCCCCTGCAAAACCGCGATGTGCGGCTCTTGCCTCATCCCTACCGCCTCTACGGCGGCGATATAGCCGGTTGGCAGAGCATAGGCTATACTGGCCCCCCTGACTTGCCCCAGCAATAAGGATAAATGTTATGAATTGGATCTTTGAGCCCTGGCCCTGGTACATTGGCGGTCCGCTAATCGGCCTGACCGTGCCGCTTTTGCTGCTTCTAGCCGGCAAGACCTTTGGCATATCGAGCAGTTTTCGTCATTTTTGCTCGCTGTGTTCGCCTAAATCAAATCTGCCATATCTCTCTGAAAAAAATTGGGTTAAAGAGGTATGGAATTTGTTTTTTGTTGCGGGGATACTCGTCGGAAGCTATCTCGGGATGGCACTTTTATCTAATACTCCTATCCCACCTCTTACCCGAGCACTACCATGGAACTAAGGGAATGATCGCCCTGTTTTCAGGAGGCGTACTGGTGGGTTTTGGAACGAGGTATGCCGATGTTTGCACCTCTGGACACTCCATCATGGGCATGTCTAACCTCAAATGGCCGAGCCTAGTTGCTACAATCAGCTTTTTTATAGGCGGTTTATTAATAGTCGGCTTGTCTCATTTCATCCGATAAGGAGCTATCGTGAAAAACATTCTCTCACTTCTCATAGGCATATATTTTGGCCTCGTCTTGGTAAAGACAGAAGTCGCCTCATAGTTTAGAATTCAAAAGATGTTCCGCTTTGAAGAAGCCCATATGTATCTGGTGATTGGTTCCGCTGTAATCGTTGGGGCGCTCTCCGTTCTGCTTATCAAAAAGTTAAATCTGAAAACAGTAACGAGCGAAGCAATCGAAATAAAAGAGAAGAAATTCCAGAAAGGGACCATTATTGGAGGTATTATCTTTGGTACAGGTTGGGCGATTACCGGAGCGTGCCCGGGGCCCATTTTTGCCTAAATAGGAAGCGGCGAATATCTGGCCCTTTTAACTTTTGCAGGCGCATTTATTGGGGCTTATATCTATGCCATTCTGCAGCCGAGATTACCTCACTAAAACGAAGTGAGTTCAAAGCTCAACCTTACTATTGAGCAGTAGCTAATGCCCTAAATCTCAATGCGCCTAACGCTTAAAACGTTAGGCGCATTGACAAAGTTGCAATGGGTATGCAATGGGTATATTAATAATATAAAACAAATATCTACAAGATATTCCCACCCACTTCCGCACCCCCCACCTGCCGACTTTTGACATAACACAATTGCGCCGCATCTTCCACCCCCAATCGCTTATAACAATCCCCCAATTTCCTAAAAGCCTCCCCGTCTTGCGGATCGGCACGCAAAATCACCTCGTATTGGGCTACGGCTTTCCATAAGTTTCCCTGTGCTGCCAAAGTATCGGCCAGACAGCGGCGCCCATCGAGAAACTGCGGATCCAGCGCCACCGAAGCGGCAAAAGCCAATTCGGCGCATTTGACCAATTGGCGCTTCACTAGAGCCGCCCCCAGGCGCACTAACGTGCGGGCGGCCTGTATGGGCGTGCTCAAATCGGCGGCCTGCCGCTCTACTTCGGTAAAAAGCGCCAGTGCCTCCTCGCCCAATTCGACCACCCGTTCCCACTCACCCAGCTGTGCCAACGCCGTCAATAAACCCAAATTAATATCCTGTAGGCCCATGTCCCGCGTTCTGATCTGCTCGAAAATCTCGCGCGCCTCTGCAAAACGCTCCTGGTCTAAATAGAGATGTCCCAAATTGGCGCGCGCTTCCACCTCTTCTTCGTTGGCCGCAATAATCTGGCGATAAATCTCTTCGGCCTTGTCCAGTGCCCCTTGGCTCTTGGCAATATACCCCAGATTGAGTTGCGCTGGCGCGTAATCCGGCTCGTGTTCTAATACTGCTTCAAAATGTTTCGCAGCCTCGTCCAATTGTCGCCGCTCCAGGTGCAAAACGCCTATGTTGAAGAGGTGCTGTATATTGTCAGGGGCTAGCTCCCTGGCCCGCTGCAGTGCCTCCAACGAGCGCTCCCACTGCCCCTGAGCTTTGAACATATTGGAGAGGTTACCCAGGGCCTCGCTGGCCCTCGACACCGGCAATTCGGCGGCCTTGCGGTAGGCGTCTTCGGCGGCGGCGAATTGCCCCAATTTCTCGTGCGCGGTGGCGCATAGCAATTGCGCCGAATACTCCACCTCGTGGTAATCGATGGGGAAGAAAGTCATCTGCCGACCGCCATCGAGCACGGATTGGGCGTATTTGAGGGCCTGGGACACATCGCCGCGCCGGTCGTGGATCTCGGCCAACGAGAGCTTGGTGAGGATGTAATCGGGATCTACTTCCTCGGCCTTTTTGACGAATTCGAGCGCCTGGTCGAGGTCGTCCTTTTTTAAGTACGTGCGCCCCAAAAAAAGCAGCGCCGTAGTGTAGACCACGTAGTTGCGATCTTTCCAACAGTCGCTGTCGTAGACAATGGTGCGGTAGTGCTCAATGGCCTCGTCCAGCCGACCGGTGGTGTGGTAGGTCAAAGCCACGTGCGAGCACACGATGTAGTTTTCCGGATGTGTCTCCAGCCATTTGGCCATAATACCCAGATAGCGGTCCTTTTTGGCCCGCACCACCTCGGGCGTCGTATAGCCGGTGTGCACCACGCGAATGTCTGTGGCCACCATCTCTATTCCCAGCCGCACCAGCGACGGGCTCACCTGCTCGTGGACCGGCATCTCAAACTCGACGCCGGGCACATTGGGAAAGAGCCGCATCTGCAAGCAGGAGACGTTTTCGTAGCCCCTGTCATCGAGCGCAAAAAAATAGGATTTGTCCTTGCCTTGTCGCAGTAAATGACGGATGCGTTCGTGGTATTCCCGGAGCATTATATCGTCGGCGTCCAGCCACATGATCCAGTCGCCGGTAGCCAAATTAAGCGCTTCGTTGCGCGCCGCGGCAAAGTCGTCGCACCACTCAAAATAGCCCATTTTGGCGCCAAACCCCTCGGCTACTTCCACTGTGCGGTCTGTCGAACCAGTATCTACCACCACAATTTCGTCGACCAGATCGCCGACGCTCTCCAAACAGCGGCCGAGTCGCTCCTCCTCGTCGCGCACAATCATGCACAAACTCAACCGCCCTTCTTCCCCCCCTACCTCCGACGAAATATCGGCTATTTTTTCTTCGTACAACCCCCTACTCTGGGGTGCCGTCGCCTCCAATTGCGCCAGCACCTCGCCCGCCTCCGTGCGCTGGGGCATAATTTCCTGCGCCTGCTGCAGTTCTTTGGCCGCCTCGCTATTGCGGCCCAGTGAGGCATAGGCCTGGCCGGCAAAGAAGTGCGCCGAATAACGCGTCAATTGTACATCCACCGGAAAATTGGGGTCTATTTCTCCGCTTGCGGCTTGCTGTAAATGCGCTAGCGCCTCGGCGTGCTGTCCCTGTTTGAGCAGCGCATCCCCCAGCGAAAGGTGAACCAGGGCGTCGTCGGTTTTTAGGGCCAGCGCCTGGCGCAGGGGCTCAACCGCGGCGGCGGGGTCGCCTTCTTCCAGGATGATCTTCTGGGTCATCGGGTCGCCATTGGCGTCCACTCCCTCGATATCCACCTCGAAGCGCAGGA
>CAXGRO010000243.1:0-8194 GCA_964012055.1 uncultured bacterium | reverse complement strand
CTCCGCATAAGTCTGCGCCACGCCTTCCATCACTACATCTCCCAGGCAAACGCGACGGGCGCCGTCTAACATCTCGGCGGCGATATTGGTCACCAAATTGCCAAAGCGGTCCACGTGAATCACCTGGCCCTCGACGCCGTCTGCACTGCGCTGCGGCCGCAGCGCTTTCAGGCACACCGGATCCTCCACTGCCGGCCCGACCTCGTCTAGCGGCACGCCGGCGGCCAAGTGAGCGGCCACTGGGGCAAACACGTCGCGGCCGTGAAAAGTGCGGCTGATCTGCGCACCCATCAAATCCGCATTGTTTATGGCGCGCACCTGACAATCGGGTGCGTCCAGCGCAAAGCTGAAAAGGCCGTTGTCGGGACCCACCCACAGGTGTTGGTAGGCCGCAACCACCAGCGCACGACGGGAACTGCCCACGCCCGGGTCGACCACGGCCAGATGAACGGTGTTGGGGGGAAAGGGGCGAGCGGCGTGGCGCAACACAAAGGCGGCGGCCAGCACGTCTTGGGCCGGCAATTCGTGACTCAGATCCACCAAATGCAAACGGGGAGCGATGGCCAGCATAACGCCTTTCATCGCCCCCACGTAATAATCTTGCGTGCCAAAATCGGTGGTCAGTGTGACAATGCGCATGGAATCGATTTGCGGTTGAAGATGAAACTCAGCCCCCGCCTTCCTCCGTCCCGCCGCCCGCGTCCGCCCCTCCTCCGGTGCCGGCGTCCGGATTGGCGTTGCCCTCTCCAGTCTGCCCCGTATCTTCGGAGCCATCTGTAGCACCTTCGGCGCCGTCTGTGCCACCTGCATCGCCCGTATCGCCTTCACCGACCGCGCCATTATCTGCTCCCCCCACATCGCCCGTCCCGCCGCCATCGCCGCCCGTGTCATCGCCCGCGCCGTCGCCACCCGTATCATCGCCCGCATCGCCCGTGCCGTCCTCACCGTCGCCCGTACCGCCGTCATCGCCGCTGTCCGCCTCCCCGTCGCCACCAGTACCATCGTCGCCACTGTCACCACCGCTACTGCCGTCGTCGCCTTCACCGCCGCCATCGCCCGCATCGCCGCCGCTGGGCGGTTGCGGCTGCCCATCCACCGGTTCCTGTACCAAAATTAAATCGATCACCACCGCCGTGGTATCGCCGATGCTGATGGAAATATTGGATTGGCGGCCTTCAAAAAGCAGATTGCCGTCCAAATCATAGCCCCGCAACGTCAGAATGCGCCCCCTGCCGGGGGGAATGGCCCCCATGAGACCCGTTGCCGGACCCAATGGCGTGAGGGACAGATCTTTGGCAATAGGCCGCATGTCGGGCCCCTCCAGCATAGCCTCCACGCGGTGGACCACGCGCACCAGAGCCTTGGGCAGGGGAATGCGCAAAGACAGCGAGGCCGTTTCCGCCTCGGAAGCATTGTACGGGTCGGTGGGATTGTCGCGCGCCAGTTCGCCGCAGTGCTGCAACCAAAACGCCGCGCCGCACAGCGCGGCCAGGCCGGCACGGCGGCGCCACCTGCCCCAAAAGTTGTGTACACAACGCATAATTTTAATGTACGACCAATCCCGGCGTTCTTCCACCGTTTTCTATTCTTGACAGTTTGCGCTTACGCCAGTAATGTCTTTTATGCTATGCACTACCTGATCCTTGCTTTTTTTGCCGCCTTGCTCACTTCCTGCGTCGGCCGGGGCGCACAGTTCAGTGGCCCGCCGATCCTCGAAGCGCGTTTTAATGCCGTCGAAGCCGCCGCCGAACTCAGCTGGCAGCGCGTCTACAAGGGCGATTTTTCCCACTACGAAGTGCAGCGTTTCAGCGCCGGCGAATTTGCCCCCATCGCCACCCTCAACAACGCCACCGACACCACATTTGTCGACCGCGGCCTGCACGGCAATACCAAATACCGCTACCGCGTTCTCACCTATTATGGCAAGAAGAAAGACAAATTAGCACACTGGGCCAGCACTGCAGTGGAAGGACGCATCCACCGCTTTGTCAACACTTGGAAACTGGAGCAGGGCTTTCTCCCCACCCGCATGGCCCTCACCCGGGGCGGCACCCTGGCCGTAGTGGGCGCCGGGGCCGGGCACATTGAGCGCTTTGACCGGGGCGGCAACCCACTCCCCGCCTGGGAGTTCACCAGCGAACCCCTCGCCTGCCTAGAAACCAGCACCCTCGACGGGCCCGTTTTGGCGCTGGACTCCCGCGACAACCTCTACGTCGTCTACAACCTGCTGCGCCCGGGCAGCGCCCCGGAGGCCTTCTGGAGCAAATTCGACCCCCGGGGCCAAAAGCTGTGGACCCGGTCGCTGCAAGGGCTCTTTGCGCGCCACATCGCCATCGACGGCAACAACCGCATTTTTATCGAGAGCATCAGCCAATTGCAGCAGTTCGACAGCGAAGGCACCCACATCACCCAACACGCCGTGCCGCCGCTGATGGTGGCCAGTCTGCGATTCTGGGCGAGCAACTTCGCCGCCCTGGTGGAACCGGTCGAGGGCCTGGGCGGGCGCTGGCAGGCGCCCAAGCTGGTGGTCTACGCCGGCCTGGAGCGCAGCGAAGAACAACAAGTCATCGGCCGCGAACCGCTCTCCGAAGAAGACAGCGGCAGCGGCCTGCTTATGCGCCCCACCGACTTTGCCATCGACGAAGGTTCGCAACGCGTCTTTATCGTCAACGCCGGTCGCTACCGCATTGAAGCCTTTCGCAACCGCAAATTTCTCACCCGCTGGGGCCACCAGGGCGAGGCGCCCGGCGCCTTCCGCCTGGCGGGCACGGCAACGGTCATCGAAACGCTGTCGACCAGCGCCACGGCCCAGCGCCGCGTGGTGGCCGGCGGCATTGCACGCGATGCCGAAGGTTATTTGTACGTGGCCGACACCTTCAACAATCGCATTCAGAAATTCCAGCCATGAAAATCTTCGCCCTCCTCCTGCTGCTCGCCACATTTTTCCTGTGTCCGGACGCCCGGGCGCAAAAAAAGCGGGGATACAATATGTGGGCCAAGGAGCGCATCCGCTACCTTTACAATAAAGTCAACCTATCGCCCGAAGACGCCCACTTGCGCCTGCTTTTGGCCAACGCCTACTACGAGAACAAACAGCACCGCAACGCCCAGCTGCAATTGGAAGAGGCGCTCAAACTGCAACCGCGCTTTCCCGAAGCCCATTGCAACCTGGGCGGCATCCTGCAAGCCCAGGGGCGCATGGCCGAGGCGCGCCACCACTACCAGGAAGCGCTGCGCTACGACTCCACCATGGTCGAGGCCCTCTCCGGTTTGGGCACCCTGCTGTGCCGTACCAACCGCGAGGGCGAGGGCCTCACCTACCTCGAACGCGTTCTCGAACTCGAACCCGACCTCACTAACGCCCGCTTCAACATAGCCGTGGCCTACCACAAAGGCGGCAATTACCTCAAGGCCATCCAACACCTCAACACCCTGCTCTCGCAAGACGCCAACTACGCCGGCGCCGAGGAGGCGCTGTCCCAGGCCTATTACAGCCAAGGCCTCATCTACCTGCTGGCCCAGGAACCACAAAAGGCCCTCAACGTCCTCGACCAGGCGCGCCAGCTCGGCCACGACAACGAAAACGTCGCCTTTGCCGCCGGCCTCGCCCACATGTACATGGAAGACTACATCGGCGCCGAAACGGAGTTTAAAAAAGCCGTCGGCATAGAGCCCGACCACGTGCCTGCGCTGCACAATTTGGCCTCCATCTACGAGCGCCAGGAGCGCCTGAGTGAGGCCGAGCGCTACTATCTGCGCGTCCACCAGCTCACCCCCCACCTCAAGACCATCGAGGCGGCCAAATACGCCAAATACGACGTCGAATACCTGATAAAATAGCGCGCCAAACGGGCGCCAATCCCCCCGCGACGGGCGGAAAAAGCGTTGACATTTTTGGGGCAAATACGTACGTTATGCCCATTGAGCCTTTACGGCATGCCGGTTCCATTTGGGAGTGAGTATGACGAGCTGAGACTTTTCCATAGCAGGTGTTTAAATAAGCGATACCCGCAGGAAATGTTTCTTGGCGCGTATCGCTTATTTTTTGCCGTTGGCGGCTCGCCGCAGCACATTCACTCAGGGAGACGCGATGGCTAAGGAAGAAGCGATAGAAGTCCAGGCCGTGGTCAAAGAAGCCCTACCCAACGGGTTCTTTAAGGTGGAGATGGAAAACGGCCACGAAATCCTGGCGCACATTTCCGGCAAGATGCGCAAGTACTACATCCGCGTGCTACCGGGCGACCAGGTGACCGTGGCGCTTTCCCCCTACGACCTGACCCGGGGCCGTATTACCTTCCGCAACCGCTAAAAACACAGCGGTTCTACCACACCCTGTCCCGCAGGTCCGCACTCTTCTGTCGAGTGCGGCACTTTTGGGTCGCGCCCATTCCCCGTCTGCGTTCCCCACTGCTTTCTCTCTACCTTCGATCACCATTACACAGGGCGAAATATGGTCACCATAGGCATGAACTACGAAGTGCTGGAAGGCAAGGAAGAAGTCTTTGAGCGAGCTTTCACCAAAGTGCTGGAAACGCTGACAACAACATCGGGCCACGTCGCCTCCCACCTCTACCGCGACGTGCACGCCGAGCGCTCTTACCTCATCATTTCGAACTGGTCCAACCGCGAAGCCTTTAACGCCTTTATCGGCTCGGAGCAATTCGCCCGGGTGACCAACTGGGGCCAGGAGCAGGTCCTGGCCGGCCGACCACAACACCATGTCTACCAAAGCGCCGACCTGGCGTCGACCGACTAGAAGACAGCGCCCATGCAAACGCCCAACTACAAAGCCTGGCCCTTCCAAGAAGCCCGACAAATTCTCAAACAACGCAAGCCCAGCGCCGAGCGGCCGGTGCTGTTTGAAACCGGTTTTGGTCCCAGCGGCCTGCCCCATATTGGCACTTTTGCCGAAGTGGCGCGCACTACCTGGGTGCGCCAGGCCTTTGTCCAACTCACCGGCCTGCCCACCCGCCTGCAGGCCTTTAGCGACGACATGGACGGGCTGCGCAAGGTGCCGCTCAACCTGCCGCAGCCCGAGATGCTGGCGCAGCACCTGGGCAAACCGCTGCACGCCATTCCCGACCCCTTTGACCAGGCCGACAGTTACAGCGGCTACATGAACGCCAAACTGCGCGAGTTCCTCGACACCTACCAGTTTGACTACGACTTCCAGAGTTCGAGCGAAGCCTATAAACGCGGCGACTTCGACGAGGGGCTGTCCATCCTCTTGCACAAGGCCGAAGACGTCTGCGCCCTCATTCTGCCGACGCTGCGCGAAGAAAATCGCCAAGGCTGGTCCCCCTTCATGCCCATCTGCCCGCAGTGCGGCTCGGTCTCCACCACCCGCGTCACCGCCTACCACCCGCAGCGCGACAGCGTCGACTTTGTCTGCGACGGCCAGGTGGGCGAGATAGCTGGCTGCGGCGCCGCCGGCGAACTTTCGGTATTGGGCGGCAACGCCAAGGTCGGCTGGAAAGTCGACTGGGCCCTGCGCTGGTACACCTACCAGGTCGACTACGAGATGTACGGCAAAGACCTGATCGACTCGGCCAAATTGTCGAGCCGCATCGTGCGCCTGATGGGGCGCCAGCCGCCGGTGGGCCTCACCTACGAGCTCTTTCTCGACGAGGAGGGCCGCAAAATATCCAAGAGCGTCGGCCGCGGCCTCACCGTCGACTCGTGGGTGCAATACGCTCCCATCGAATCGCTGCTCTACTACATCTACCAAAACCCCAAGCGCGCCCGCCGCCTCTACTGGGACGTAGTGCCCAAATGCGTCGACGACTACCTGGACGCCCTGCGCCGCTACCCCGCCATCGACGACGACAAGAAACCCGAGCAGGACGTCTGGCACATCGGCAACCGCGGCGCCAGCGTGGCCACCTACAGCGCCCAGGTCAACTTTTCCGTGGTCAACAACCTCATTTCGGCCCTCGGCTCCGACTCGTCCGGCTTGCTGCTCGACTACCTGGAGCGCTACGACCCGGCGGTGCACCAATACGGCGAAGTGGTCCAATCCCTCATCGACAAAGGGCTCAACTACTACCGCGACTTCGTTCTGCCCAACAAAAAATTCCGCGACCCCACGCCGCAAGAACGCGCTTTGCTCCTCCAGGTCAAAGACCAGCTCCAATCCCTCAACGGCGCCGACGAAGAAACGCTACAGGCCATCCCCTTTGAGGTGGCCCGCGCCGCCGACCTGGAGCCCAAGGAACTCTTCCGCATATTCTACGAAGTGGTGTTGGGACAGGAGCGCGGCCCCCGCTTTGGCTCCTTTGTGGCCCTGGTCGGCAAAGACCGGGTGCTGGAGTTGCTGGAGGAAAAAACGGCGTAGGCACAGGTCTAAACTACCATGTCCGAAGAACAACCAGACCTCTTCGCCGACCTGCTGCCCAAACCCACCCTGCGCGACGTCGAGCGCCTGCGCCAAACGCAAGAGGACCTGCCGCCCCGCCTCCACCTGGGCACCACCAGCTGGAGCAACGAAGACTGGGAAGGCCTCATCTACCCCCAAGGCGGCGGCGCCCAGGACTATCTAGAATACTACGCCCGCACCTTTAGCGCCGTGGAAATCGACACCACCTGGTACCGCATCCCCACGCCGCGCATGATCGACGCCTGGCTGCACCGCACCCCCGAACACTTCACCTTTGCCGCCAAAATCCCGCGCGTCGTCTCGCACGAAAAGCGCCTGGTCGACTGCCAGGCCGAAATGGACGAGTTCCTCTATGCCATGCGCGGCCTGGGCCACCGTCTGGGCCCCCTGCTTTTGCAATTAGCCTACGTCGCCCGCGGCCAGGACGCCCGCGAAAACGAATTCGGCGAAGATTTCTTAGAACGCCTCTCCCTCTTCCTGCCCCAGCTGCCCACCCAGGAATTCCGCTTTGCCGTGGAAATCCGCAACGGCAGCTGGCTGCGCCGCGAGTTGCTCGATCTCTTGCGCCAGCACGGCGTCGCCCTGGTGCTTAACCACTACTACACCATGCCCGACCTGGCCCAAACGCGCCAACGCCTCAACCCGCAAACCGCCGACTTTCTCTACGTCCGCTTTTTGGGAGACCGCCGCAAAATGGACGAACACGTCGACGAGTTGATCGCCGCCGGCAAAAAAGAAAAACACTGGGACCGCATTGTTTGGGAACGCCGCGCCGAGGTGGAAAACTGGGCCCGCAATATCAAAGAGATGACCGCCCAACGCCCCAACACCGACCTCTTCGTCTTCTTCAACAACCACTTTGCCGGCTACGCCCCCGGCACCCTGGCCCACTTTGCCCAGGCCTGGAAGGGCACTTAATTGCGTTCAGGCGGGTAACTGTATCTGCGGTTCTTCGGGATCGGGCCGATAGAGCAACAAAGTCTGCCCTAACGTCTGGATGAGGTAGGATTCGCTCGCCTCGGCCAGCTGCGGGCCGAGTTCTTTGCGATCGATGGGGCAACTGCGCTCAATTTTGAGCTTGATGAGTTCGCTGCCGTTGTAGGCGTCTTCAATGGCCTGCAACAATGCCGGGCTAACCCCTTCTTTGCCCACGTACACCGTGGCCTTGAGCTGATTGGCCATGCTCTTCAAATAACGCCGCTGTTTTCCTTTCAATTCCACCATATACTCTACTCTACTTTATAGGACGCATACCGGGTGACCGACTGCACGCGCCGCCCCACGGCTTTTTTTAAATACGCTTTAATCAAATGGCGACTGCCCGGCACCAGCGCCGCAAAACCGATCAAATCTGTTATCAACCCAGGCGTCAACAAGAGCAATCCTCCTCCCAAGATCAACACCCCATTAAATATCTCTTCGCCTGGAAAAGCCCCTTCGCGCAAGGCCCCTTGCAACCTCCCCAACGCCTGCATGCCCTGCCACCGCGCCAGCGCCGCCCCCACCGCGCCGGTGCCGAGCACCAGCGTTACTGTTGGCAAGAGTCCCATATGCGACTCCACCTCAATAAGCAAAGCTAGCTCTATCACAGGCACAAGTGTAAACAGCAACAAAAGGCGCAAAAACACGGGGGGAATTCCTAAGTGAAAGTGACGCGTTTTCTAGTTTTTTGGTTGACGCTTTCCAGTGGCGGAATAGGGTGGGGGCCTTGCCTATGGTGTTTTGTGAGTCCCTCGGGGGGCCTGCCCGGCCCCGCTCCCCCACAGCCCTGCGGGCTGTGAGTCCCGGCCCCCCTTTCCCCCGACCGCTCCCCCACAA
>CAXGRO010000242.1:0-8209 GCA_964012055.1 uncultured bacterium | reverse complement strand
GCCGCCCTTGGGACTCACAAAGCACCGCCGGGGCAACCCCCTATACCACGTCCAAGCAAACGCCCACCCACCCCTAGCCTCACGGAGTCTTAGCACACCTAAACCCCACAAACCCACTCCTCTCCACCGGCAAAACTTTAAACCGATTCGTCGCCCGCACCGCATGCCACTTATTCGTCCACGACCCCCCTCGCAAAACTTTAAACTTTCCCTCCTCCGCCCCCTGCGGATCCACCTCCGGCCGCCCCCCGTATTCCCCGTACCAATCCCCACACCACTCCCACACATTGCCCGCCATATCCTCCACCCCATAGGGACTCTTCCCCAAAGCAAACCGCCCCACCGGCGCCGTTGCCGCAAACCCGTCCTCTTCCCCCCAAACATTGGCGCGCCCCACATCAAACGTTTTGCCCCACGGAAAAAACCGCCCGTCCAGGCCGCGCGCACTCTTCTCCCACTCGGCCTCGCTCGGCAAGCGCTTGCCGAGCCAGTTGCAATACGCCTGCGCGTCGTACCAACTCACGTACACCACCGGATGCTCCCAACGCCCCGACACATCCCCTCCCCCGCCCTGTGGATGGCGCCAACTAATGCCGTCCTCGCGCTCCTCCGCCCCCCCCTTTTCGGCCCGCGTAACATACCCCGTAGCTTCGACGAATTGGGCGAATTGGGAGTTGGTGACTTCGTATTTGTCGATGTAGAAATCGCTGAGCTCAACAATGTGGACGCGGCGCTCGTCGGCGTCCACCCGCGCGTCGTCCAACCCCATGCGAAACGGGCCAGCCGCCACCAGCACCATATCGGCGGGCATGCCGTCCGGGGCGCAGGCGCAGAACGGCAAAATGAGCGGAGCAATGTACGGGAAAATTCCCCAGCGCAAAGACAAAAAGCGGACCAAGAAAGTCTCAATAGGCGACGGCGATCGTGCCCGTGGCCTCTTCGGAACCCTCGTCCGTCTCCAGCGACACCTGGTAGAGGTACAGCCCCGGCGGCACCATCAGGCCCGCCGCGTCGGTGCCGTCCCAGCGCGGGTCGTCCGGGCGGTCGCCCACCAACCCCCTAATCGTCTGCTGATCTTCCAAACGCCGCACCAAACTGCCCGACATATCAAAAATGCTCACCTGCAACTGGCGCGGCGTCGACACCTCGTGTATCTGAAAGGCAAAGCGCACTTCGTCGTTAACCTGGTCGCCGTTGGGCGTAAATGGGTTGGGCAACACCTCCACCTCGGCCAGCAGACTGGCACCCAAGCCCTCGGTGCGCACCCCCAGCGTATTGCCCGGGAATTCCAGGGTGGCGTTGCCGGCGTCGATCAACTGCTTTACGCCCTCCGCCTGGCTGTCGAAAACCCAGCCGGTAAATTCGGTGCCGTAGCGCACCACGTGGGCGTCAAACTCCACCTCGATCAGCTTAAAGGTATCGTCCGGGCCCTCAAGCCGCGGAAAACCAACCACCAAGCGATCGTCGAGCAGTTGCGGGGTGAAGGAATCAATCATCTCCACGCCGTCCACCCGCACCGAGCGCACCGTATCGGCCTGCGTCAGGGTAAAAATTTCCAGGCGGTCAAAACCCTGCTCGTCCGTGTCCAGCGTCGGCAGCACGCTGTAGGTGAAGGTGGTGCTCTCGGTGCGCGGCACGTCCAGCGGCCACACTTCGCCCACCACGTCGATGGCGGCCGGTTCGGAAAACTGCAACTCCAGGTCGCGCAGCCGCGCGGTGTGGTCGCGGGTGGAGAGCACAATGATCTGCGCCTGGATGTAGCGCGAGGGGCCCGGCGACAAAATCGGCGTGCCGTCCAGCCAATCTGCCGCCGCCAGGGTGGTGTCGGCCAGGCCGTCTTCCCAGGCGTAGGGCGACGACCAGAAGCTCCAATTGTCGCGATCTAGAGTGGTAAAACGTGTTTCGATATTGGCGCGTTCAAACTGCTGGCGGTCCAGCTGTCTAAACTCGCCGGGGATATTGGAGGGGAGCCAGTAGAGGTTCGGATCGGTATCGTTGCCCGTACGGGTGCGGATGATAATCTGGGCGTCTTCGTCGCGGCTGCCCTTCCAGCGCAATTTGCCCCAGGCCATGGCATTGCCCATGTCCAGCACCGCCGTGGTGTAAACCATGCGCGGCACGTAGCCCTCGCCAAAAATCTGAAACTCGGCGATCTCCCAATTTTTGATCGGGCCAATCGGCCGAATGCCGATCCATTGAAATTGCTGCGTGGGAAAACGGATGTCCACCACTATTTCCTGATTTTCGGTGTCCTTGAGCAAACTGTTGAAACGGTCGTCGCTGGGCGGGTCAAACGAGCCCTGGGCGATGCGCCTGAACCAGGGCGATTTGGCGTTCGCCAGATAGCAATTGGGGGCAAAGTTGTGAATGCTGTTGGCGCCGGCCACCTCAAACCAGGGCAGGAAGTTCTCGGAGAAATCCTCCTCTTGCAACTCCTCCTTGGTCAGCTTGGGTTCGGTCATGTCTTCGAGGATCTCGTCGATCTTGGGGTTGCTGGTGCCCAGGCGCGGGAAGAAACGCACCCGATTGATGGGGTAGTCTTTGCTCAGATCGAGAATGGAATTTTGCACGTAAAAGCCAATTCTAAAGTTGGAATCGTCGGTATTAAACGCTTCAAAAAAGGCGGCCGTGTTGGGATCGCCGTCAAACATCGGGCGGATCTTCTCCACCTGCGAGGAGTTGTTGTAGCAGGTGCCGCTGGTGGCCAGATTGCTGGTGCTGCCGCGCACTAGGCGGTCGCGCACTCCGTCCTGCGCCAAATTGAGGGTGTTGGGAAGGAATAAAGGACGCAGCCATTCGCCGCCGGCGCTGTCGACCAAAGCACTCAGGGTGTCGCGCCAGGTGGCAAAATTCGTCTGGGTCGCCAGGGCGACACGGCGATTCACCGAGCCGTCCGGTTCCAAGGCCTCAAACTCGCCCGGTTCAAACGACAGCGGCTGATCCCAGCTGTTGCCAGTGTCGCCGCCAATGCGGTATACATTAAACGCGTCCGATTTGCTGCCGACCAACAAAACAATGAGGACGAGTAAAATTTTCATAGGTCGTTTCTCCACTGGCGAAGCGCTCGTATCCCGGCCCCTAGCAAGCGCGTTGGTGCCAAAGGCTTTTAATACCTATAATAATATGCTTTGAAACTTGACACTTCAATATTAATTTATCTAATATCTTGCCTCAACAGCTGGCGCGCGGTTGGCGCCGGTATTGAATCGCCTGTATTTAGGAGAAAAACTATGGTGTCCTCCCCCATGCATCGACTGCTCCCCATCGCTTTGCTCTCCAGCCTCTGTCTCTTTTCGCCAGACCGGGCGCTGGCGCTGGACACCCTGCGCGTTGGCCTCAACGGCGGCATATCCTGGACCGGTGAAGTGATAAACTCCGGCGTGCTGCCCATTGTCCCCGAATACGTGGTGACCAAAGATTTTACCGAGTTGGGCAATACGCCGGGCAACCTCATCAGCCTGGACAATATGGAGCAGGTGGCCCCCTTTGCACTGGTCAAAACCGTCGTCGACGTGGCGCCCGAAATCCTGGCGGATCAATTGGACATAGTTAACCAGATGATTGTCGACGTCATCACCCCGGTAGAAGGCGTTGCCCAGATAGAACCGTCCACCCGGGGCATTGTTTCTACCATACTCATCCACCTTGACCCCGAGGTCGACTACAACCTGGCGCTGCAACAAATTGGCGCGGCCATCGACCCGATTCGCCCCGAATTGACCGAGGAAGAAGATATAGGCGGCGGCGAAGACGAGAACCTCAACTGCCAGGAGGAAAACACACTCTTCGAGTCGACCGTGGCCATCACCGAAGAGTGGGGCGAGTGCGAAACCGTGTTTGAGGGCGGCGGCATCTCGACCCGCAAAGAGAAGTGTTACCGCGTCGTCTGCCGTGACCGCACCACCGGCCAGCAGACCCAGCGGCCGGGGCGCCTCACCGGCAAGCGCGTCGCCAAAAGCGCCGGCGTCGCCCAGGAAGAAACCGTGCGCCTGCCCGAGGGCACCGGCAACCCCTCGGTGCTGCCCATCTCGCTGGGGCCGGCCAATGTGGCGCGCGGCGAAAACGTCGCTCACCTGTCGCCCAATTGGGCAGGCAGGATCACCGCCCCGGCCATCAAAGACGTCAACTCCTCCGAGTTGGAGGCGACGCTCTTTGAGCTGATCCAGCCCGACGGCGCCGAGGACGCCTTCCAGCGCAAGGGGGTATTGGGGGCGCTGGGCACCTTCATCGTCCTCGACCTGGGCAGCCCGGTGGGCGTCAACCGCATTCGCTTCTACCCACGCAACACAGTACAGAGCGCGCCACAATACCCCTTCCAAAATGACTTTTTGCGCCAGTACGAACTGATGATCCACGACGGCCAGAACCTGGTGCTCGACGGCGTCGGCCGCCTGGTGCCGCAGCTCGACGACTATAAAGTCCTCGAGCGCACCACCAGCAACGAAGAGGCCGTCGTCGAGCTGCAGGTGAGGCCGCCGCGCCTGATTCGCTTTGTGCGCCTCAAATCCATTTCTTCCTTTCCTTACGAAATCGACGAACTCGAAGTCTTCGGCCAGGGTTTTTTGGCCCAGAGCCGCTACATTTCCCACGTCTACGACCTGGGGGCGCCGGGCACCTGGGGCAATATAAGCTGGGGCGAACGCCTGGTCAGCCTCAGCCAGCGGGCCGAATCCACCGGCGCCCAAATGCTCATCCGCACGCGCACCGGCAACGACACCACGCCCCTGCTCTACAAGCGCAAGAACGTGCAGCGCGTCAGCGACACCCAGCAGTTTACTTCCCTGGCTAACTTTGGCGAGCAAATGGAGCGCGACGAATACCTCAACCTCAGTCCCGACCTGGAGGCCAGCCCGCCCAGAGTTTGGGACAAGGGCGACATCGAAGAAGATCTGACCAACTGGAGCCCGTGGTCGGCGCCCTACACGGCCAGCAACACCCCCATCCTGTCGCCCGGGCCGCGACGCTACATCCAATTTTCGGTGGAATTTATCAACAGCTCCATCAACACCACCAGAATGCTCGACCACCTGTCGCTGGAATTTTTGGTGCCGCCCATTGCCGACGACCTCATAGCCGAAATATATCCGCGCGAGGTAGAGGCCTTTGAAACCGTCGACTTCGTCTACGCCGTGCGCGCCCTGATGAACATCGAAGGCGTCAAGGGCTTCGACACCTTCTCCATCGCCACCCCCACCCAGGTGCTGGGCATCGACAGGATTCAAATCATCGACGGCAGCGACGACGAGACCGTCTTGGCCGAAAGCGAGCTCGGGCTCGAAATCGTCAACGACGCCGACGGCGTGCCCACCGCGCGGTTGGCCGACGGCAGCCTCCAACCCCTGCCCTATGCCACGGTTTCGGCCGCCGGCGATACGTTTGTAGTGGAGGCGATCACGCCGCGCAATTTCGTGGTAAAATTCCCCCAGATCTCGCGCCCCAGCGGCGGCGGCGACCGGCTGCTAAAAGTGTTCTTCCGCAACCGGGTTTTGCTCTTCAGCACCCTGTTCAACGGCCAGGCCAGCCTGTCCAACGAAGTGGGCTCGGTGCAGCGCATCACCGCCGGCAACGCCACCCTGCTGGGCGACGCCGACCTGTCCACCGCCTCGGGTATCACGGTGCTGAGCCCGCGTATTACCCAGGGAAGTTTGGTGGGATCGCTCAGCGCCGCGCCCAACCCCTTTACGCCCAACGGTGACGGCGTCAACGACCGCCTGCAGGTCGAGTTCGACATTTTGGCCGTCACCAGCGAGGCCGAGGTCAGCGTGCAGGTGTACGACCTCTCAGGGCGCCTGGTGCACAACATCTACCAGGGCGAAAACCTCAGCGGCCACTACGACGCCGACGCCATCCCGAGCCTGGGGTGGGACGGGACCGACAGCGGCGGCGACATCGTGCCCCCGGGCATCTACCTGCTGCGCGTCTCGATTGAGGGCGACGCCCGCGACAGCCAGCGCCTGCGCACCATCGCCGTGGCTTATTGAGCGGGTTTTAGGGCGCCGCCCAATTCGCGGCGCCACTTGTCGAGCAACTGCTCCTGTATCTCCTTGCTGCGCTCCTCCACGTGCAGCTTCTTGAACAAGTCCAACTGCTGCGCCCCGGTCAGCGTATCACCCCTTATCACGTGCAAATGGCCCGCCATGCGGTTGGCCTGCACATGGCTGGGTTGTATTTCCAAAATCTTCTCCACCTGCCGCAGCGCCTCGTCCCCGTCGTGTTCCACCACGTATTGTTTGGCCAAGAGCCAGCGCGCTTCAACCGAGCGCGGCTGCTGGGCAATAAGCTGCTGCAAGTGCGCTTTAGCCTCGGCGGGCCGCTCCTGCTGAAATAAGACATAGGCCAGGCGATAGCGCGCCTCGGCATGGCCGGGATCGCGGCGCACAATTTCCTCGTATTGACGCCGCGCTTCAGTATTGTTCATCTGCGATTCGTAGAATTGCCCCAGCATAAAACGCACCTGCGACAATTGGGGTTGGCTTTGCAACAGGCGCCGATAAGTAGCCTCCGCTTTTTTTGGTTGATTCAACTGCAAACGAGCGTAGGCCAGGCGAATGCCTATGTCGCTTTGCTCGACGCTCGACGGGCGTTCGAGCAATTGTTCGTAGAGTTCGGCGGCCTGGCCGTAGCGCCGCGTATCCAGCAAGACGTTGGCCAGGGCGTACGACGCTTCGGCGTGCTCGGGATGGCGAGCGATAAAAGCGCGGTATTCCACCTCGGCACGGCGGTACTCGCGGCGGTGCGCGTAAAGGGACCCCAAATTAAAACGCGCCTCTTCAATGTCGGGATCCAACGTCAGGGCGCGTTGGTAGGCGTCGATGGCGTTGACCGTAAGGCCCTTCTGCTGGAAGACAAAACCCAGCCGGTGCTGGGTGTCGGCGTCGCCCGCCATATTCATGGCTTCCAATCCCCGGTTGCTCGCCACCAGTAAGGCAACAACAGCCACCACCAGACCGGCCACCAGAGAGCGGCGGCCCTCCCGCCACAAGGTCCACACTTCGCGCACCGCAAAGGCGGCAAAGAGCAATAAGCCGGGAATGAGTGGCAAACGGTAGCGCGCCGTGACAAAAAACAGGACAATGGAAAGGGCGTAAGTCCCCAGAAACAGCAGCAGCAAAGCGGGGTCGGATTGACGCCAACGGCCGCGCCAGCAGACTAAGACAACGCCTATCACTGCCAGCGGCGCCAGCGCGCCAAAAGGAAAGGCCACGCCCCACTTCCACAGCAGCGTCGCCAACAGCGGCGAATACTGGCGCGCATAATAGAGATCCTGGTTGCGGCCTATCTCATTGCCGTGGCCCAGCAGGTAGGTCTTGTGCAACAACAGGCCCAAATAGGCACCGGGCTGGGCGCGCATAAACTCCCAGGCCTGCGCAAAAAAGAACGAGGATTGCTGCGAGGGCTGCGTGGCGCCGGCCTCCAGACGGGGGCGCATGACCAGGGCGCGCCAGGCCGGGCCGGGCTGAATGCGCACCGTCTTGTCGTAATCGGCATTGTTGCCAATGTAGAAGTTGATGCCGGCGTTGGACGAGATCAGCACCCAGTCGCCGCGCAGGTAATTGCGCGCCGTGACCGGCGCAATGGCCAGGGCCACACCCAGCAAAAGCGGCAGCACCGCCAGCAGCCGCTGGCGCCCGTGCAAATCTCGTTTCTGCCAGTAAACCCAGGCGGCGGCGCAGGGCAGGAAAAGCAGAATGTTGGCCACGCACAGCGCGGCGATACCAAATAAGACCCCAGTCAACAACATCCTGCCGTAGCCGCCGCGCAGCGCCCACGGCAGGGCCAGCAGCAGCAGCAGATTAAAACAAACGGCCAGAGTAGGGGGCAAAAATTCGGCGTCGAAAAAGATAAACGGGCCGTAGAGCGCGGCCGCCACGCCGGCAGCCAGACCTATGGCCGGAGAAAAAACTCGCCGACCCAGAATGTAAATCAGCAGACAGTTAAATGCGCCGACGACGGCTTGCACAAAGCGGGGGAGGTAGTAGCCGGGTTCGGCGAGGGCGTAGATCAGACCAAGAAAATAAGGATAGAACGGAGGTTGCCAGAACGGCTCGTCGCCGCCGCCCCACTCTCTCTGCGCCGCCATGCGCGCGGCGGTATCAGTGTAGGTCTTGGCGTCGACCAGGGGAAAATCGAAGAAAGGGCTGGCGTCGCTCTGAAAGATGTAGAGACAGCGCACAGCAAGGGCGGCAACCCATAAGGAGGCCGCCGCCCA
>CAXGRO010000241.1:0-8211 GCA_964012055.1 uncultured bacterium | reverse complement strand
GATGGGTTTTTCGATGAGCACGTGTTTACCGGCTTCAAAGGCGGCGATGGCGGCGTCGCTTTTGGGGTCGGCGTGGCAGAGCAAAACGGCGTCGATGTCGGCGGCCAAAAGGTCGTCGAGTTGGCTGGTGTGGTGGGGAATTTTGAAGCGTTTGGCGACGTATTCGGCTTGTTTGGGGGAGAGGTCGCAGACGATGGGCACGTGAAATTCTTCCTCGAGTTCGAGGAGGTTGGGCAGGTGCTGAACCTGGGCGATGGCGCCGCAGCCGAGGACGCCTATGTTTAGTGGAGTCATTGGATTTCTTTCGATATTAATAGTAGGCTGTGAGGGCGCCGGCGCGGGGTGAGAGGGTGTTCCAGCTGTCGGCGGTTTGGTGGACGTGTTTAAAGAGGTCGAGGAGAGGGGACCACATGGCTTCGCGCAGGCGGGTGGCTTCGGTTTCGTCGCCGGCGGCGAGAGCGTCTTTGAGCTGGGCGCCCAGTTCTTGCTGGCGCTGGGCGTTTTGCTGGGCCAGTTCAGCCAGGATGCGGGCGGACTCGGCGTGCTGGTCGATCAGCTCTTCGATGGGCGTGGTCGAGTCGGTTTCGGTGTTGTAGTCGCTGGAGGGGCGGAAGACGGGTGGCAGGCGATTCTCGTCCTCATCGTACATGGTGTGGGTCGGCTGGATGTGCGGCGTGACCGAGAGATACATATAGACCGGCTCGTCGCTGATGACGCGGACGGAGTGGGGCTCGTCGGCCAGGGCGTAGCACATCTGGCCAGGCCCCAATTCTTCGACGTGGCCGCTGATCTTGAATTCCACCCGGCCGGCGAGGATGATAAAAATTTCGTGCCCCAGATCGTGGGTGTGGCCAAAGTTGAGTTCACCCGATCCGGGCGCCAGTTCGCAAAAGCGGGCGCGAATTTGCGGCGTGACGAGAATATTGCGAATGTCTTCGCGACAATCGTAGACAGTAAATGCCATGACGTCCTCCTGATAAAGTTTAAGCGAAAGTTCGTATCAATTGTTTTGCGAAACGAAGTAAATCCAACATCAACGTACATTGAGCGGTACGGGGGTGACCTCAGAGCGGATTTCAAAGCCCCTGTCCGCAGGACAGCGGACAGGGGCTTTGACCTCGGAGCGGCCCATGGATTGGCCGCGAGCACCGAAGGTCCGCCAACTCGAAGAGTTGAGCGCCATGAGCGAGAGGCCACCCCCATACCGCGTTCCAGGCAAACGTTAGTTTGAATTTTAATTTTTTAATCCAAGCCTAGTACCTCATCAATTTCCTCTTGATAAACTCGCACCTCCCCTTTCAACATCTCCTCCATAGTCACCGACCGTCCCACCGCCGCCGATTCATAAGCCCCCACAATAGCCGCCACCGCCTTCATACCGCCCAAGCCGTCCAACTCCGGCTCGCCGCCTTCTAAGATGGCCTGCGCAAAATCGTGATATTCGATGGCCAGGTGCCTGGCGTCTATCGCATAACCCGGGTGCGGTACATCCGTGGGCATGTCGTAGACGACACCGTCGGCGCCAAAAAGGCGGGCGGTGATTTCGTTGAGCTGGAAGTTGGGGACGAGCGGCAGAATTTCTTTACCGGTGTATTCGCGGCCTTCCAGGCGCAAGACGGCGGGCTTGCCGTTGCGCTCGCCCGGCGCGTAGATGGCGCCCAATTGGCCGTGCACGCTGCGCTCCCAGCCGCGGCCGCCACGACCGGCGGCGAGGGTCAATTGGACCAGGGCGCCCGAGGCCATGCGGTAGAGCGCCACCACCGAGTCCTCGCCGGTGGCTTCCACGGTGTCGGGGTAGGTTTTGACGCGCTCGCGGTAGGACTCCAGTGGGTGGTTCTCGTCGGCTGGTTTGCGGCGCACCGGTTCGACGATAAAACCGCCGCCAAAAATTTGCTGGTATTCGCCCATGTAGTACTGGATGATGTCGCCGTAGTGCACGCCCATGTCGAGGCCGATGGCGCCCTTTTCTTTGAGGTGGCGCCAGGGAGTGATGGCCATGACGTCGTTGCCGCCGGCGGAACTCTGGATCATGAGGAAGGGGTCGCCCAAGAGGCCGGCGTCTATGACGGCGCGCACCAGGCGGTTGGCCGGGTCGCGGCGGTAGTTTTCGGCGGTGGCCAAAATGGCGTTGCCGCGCTGGGCCGCGTCGATCATGGATTGGCAGGCGCGCATGGTGATCCCTAAGGGTTTTTCGACCAGGGCGTGTTTGCCTGCTTGCAGCACCGGCACGGCCACCTGGTGGTGCATGGAGCCGTCGGTGACCACGTCCACCGCCGCAATGTCGGGGCATGCCAACATTGCGGCGAGGTCGGTGAAAACGAGAGGTTTGCGGCCGAAGAGGCGCTCCACTTCGCGGGCACCGAATTCGGCGTTTTTGGGCTGCACGTCGCAGACGGCCATCAAGTCTATATTGCTGATGCCGCTGTCTTCGAGAACGCGGTAGGCCATGATGTGGCGATGGCCCATGCCGCCGCAGCCCACCACGCAGAGCGGAACTTTTTCCATGCAGGTCTCCTCGTGTGCCCCTTGAAGAAGGGGGAGATATTATTTAGTTTCCTTTTCCAGAATGAATGCCTGGAAAAGACCAGGGAAAATATAAGCCGTTGTCATTGCCCCATCAAAGAGAAAAGGAAATATGACACCTGAACAACGCTATTTTTTTGATACAACCGGCTACCTCCACCTGCGCGAGGTGCTGAGCGAGGAGGAACTGAAGCCGGCCCAGGAAGCCGCCGAGCGCTACATCAGCATGCCGCCGGAGGAGTGGCCGACTGGGTTTGGCGCCGACTTGGAGCGATCCGACCTGACCGGCTACCGGAACGGTTTTGCTTTTGACAAGGCGCTGGAGCATCTGGCCCTGCACCCGACCACCTGGCCGATTTTGATGGAATTGACCGACTACCGGCCGCGCTTCAACAGCGGCACGCTGGGCTATAACAACCACAAGCACTGGTTTCACCCATTGCACGCCGGCTGGACGCCGGTAAAGCGGCCCGACACGCGGCGCTACTACGTGGAGGACGGCAAGATTCGCTGCACGGATTTTATCTTCTTCTTTTATTTGACCGATGTATTTCCCGGCGACGGCGGCCTGATTATTTTGCCGGGTTCGCACAAATGCCACTTTGAAAAACCGCAGGACATGTTCTACCAGAGCACCTACGACAACGAGGGTTACGTGGCCGATTTTGTGCCGCCGGGGGTGCACAATGTGGCGGCGCGCGCCGGCGACGTGGCCATCATTTCCGAACGCCTCATTCACGGGGCGCTGTCGTGGAAACCAGAAGACCGCGACCGCCGCTTTATGATTATGCGCTACGGCGTGCAGCACGTGGTGCCCAGCACGCTCACGCCTCTTTCTGAGGTGCGCGACCGCCTGTCGCCCGAGACCATCGAATTGAGCGAAGTGGCGCCCTACCAACACATCAAGGAAGTGGTCAAAGCGCGCTGTCCCGAGTTGGATGCGGACGCCGGAGTTGAGGATTAGATTATGATGACGCCCGAACAGCGCTACTTTTTTGATTTGACCGGTTATCTCCACCTCGAAGGCGTGCTGGAGGAAGGGGAGTTAAAAGCCGCCCAAGAGGCGGCGCAGCGCTACATCGACACGCCGCCGGATCAGGTGCCGGAAGGTTTTGAAATTAATATGGAGCGCGAGCATTTCAATTGGTACATCAATGCTTTTGCGTTTGACAAAGCCCTAGAACGGCTGGCGGTGCATCCCAAGACCTGGCCGATTTTGCTGGAGTTGACGGGCGGCAAGCCGAAGCTCAACGGCGGCAATATGATGGTGGACGTGCACGGCTATCCTTTCCATCCGCTGCACTCGGGTCACGAGACAACTAAGAATCAAGACCAGCCGGGTTGGCGCCGCACTTTTGTCAAAGACGGCAAGATTTACAATAATGACCTGGTGTTCTTCTTTTATTTGACCGATGTGTTTCCCGGCGACGGCGGCCTGATTGTGGTGCCCGGTTCGCACAAAGCCAATTTTGTGCGAGTGAAGGGCTTTTTCTATCCGGGGAGTTACACTGAAGACGGCTACAACGACGATTATTTTTCCACCGAAGTCCCAGAGGGCGTGACCAATTTCACGCCCAAAGCCGGCGACGTGGTCATTATCTCCGAACACCTCACGCACGGGGCGCTGTCGTGGGCGCCCAAAGACCGCGACCGCCGCTTTCTCACTTTGCGCTACGGTGTGCAACACCTCGGCCCCGGCAGGGATTTCCCCGACGCATTCAAAGCCCGCTTGTCGCCCGAGACACTGGAGTTGATGGAGACGCACGACTTTAATACCACCAAGGAAATCGTCGAACGCGAGGTCGTCGAGCTTAGCTGAAGTGAAGAAAGCATTGCCGGTTGACCGCCCGATTTGCGTGGTTGACGCCGACACTCGACTGCGATCCTATTTTTTAGATAGTTCCCAATGAGGTAAATATGACGCCCGAACAGCGCTACTTTTTTGATCTGACCGGTTATCTACATCTGGAAGGGGTATTGCAAGGCGAAGAGTTAAAAGCCGCCCAGGCAGCGGCGCAGCGCTACATCGACACGCCGCCGGAGCAGGTGCCCGCCGGACTCAAAATCAATCTGGAACGCGAGCACTTCAACTGGTATATCAACGCCTTTGCTTTTGACAAAGCGCTGGAGGCGTTGACCATGCACCCGGCCACCTGGCCGATTATCAAAGAGTTGACCGACGACGTGCCGCGGCTGACCAGCGGCAATATGATGGTGGACGTACACGGCTATCCTTTCCATCCGTTACACACCGGCGTAAAGGGGAGCCCGGTCCACAATCCAGAGGAGGGGCGCTACAGCGCGGTGGGCGGCAAGGTACAGTGCAATGATCTGGTGTTCTTTTTTTATTTGACCGATGTCAATCCCGGAGACGGTGGACTGATTATTATTCCGTGCAGCCACAAGAGCAATTTCCCTTATTCCAAAAAAGATTTTTATCCGGATAGTTACACGGAAGAGGGGGATTACAGAGACGATTATTATAGTACCGACGTGCCCGAAGGCGTGCTCAATATCACGCCTAAAGCCGGCGATGTGGTGATTATATCGGAGCTGGTTACGCACGGGGCGCTGTCGTGGGTGCCCCAGGATCGCGATCGCCGTTTTTTGACGTTGCGCTACATGCAACAGCACGAGAGTGTGCGCGGCGATCTGATGCGTTTTGCTCCGGAGGTTTGCGAGCGGCTGTCGCCCGAGACGCTGGAGTTGGCTGAGCCGGCTTCTTTTCATCACGTCAAGGAAATTGTCAAGCGGGATGTGGTTACTTTGAGTTGAGGGATTGTTTTTTATCTTATCACTTAAATGGGATCACTTTTCTTTATTCTCTTTAGCGAAATTCCTCCCGAATTCCTCCAGATAAATAATATTGTAAGAAATAGCTTGACCTAGTTGCATGCTCCTCCTTGCTTTCTCATAAGATCTTCAAAAAGATTACTGATATTGCAATTGTGAGATGAGATGCGTGGGGCTGCGTTTTCTTGTAACGCGCTCTGAGGTCCCCCCCAAACCGCTCAATGTACGTTTATCTTGAGTCACGACGTTTCAAATTCAAATACTGAAATCTGAAAGGCGACATCATTGACAGATTCTGCACCAGCTATAAAAGTGCACGAGCTGAGTAAAACCTATGTAGTACCTGTGCGCGAGGCGGGGTTGGGGGCGGCGCTCAAGAGTCTGGTACAACGCAAGATGCGCGAGGTGGAAGCGGTGCAGCGGATTAGCTTTGCGGTGGAGGCGGGCGAGATTGTGGGGTTTCTCGGGCCCAATGGGGCGGGCAAGACGACCAGTCTCAAGATGCTTTCGGGGCTGTTGCAGCCATCGGAGGGGGAGGTGCGGGTGCTGGGCTTTGAGCCGTTTGCGCGGCAGCGGGATTATTTGCGGCGGATTACGCTGGTGATGGGCAACCGCAATCAGTTGATCTGGGATATTCCGGTGCTTGACTCCTTTGAGCGCAATCGGGCGATTTACCGATTGTCTAGGGGGGATTTCCGGCAGACGTTGGAGGAGTTAGAGGAGTTGCTGGAGCTGGGCGAGTTGCTCGACAAGCCGGTGCGCAATTTGTCGCTGGGCGAACGCATGAAGTGCGAGGTGGCCGCCGCGCTCTTGCACCGGCCGCAGATTCTCTTTCTCGACGAGCCGACGATTGGGCTCGACGTGACCATGCAGCGGCGTATTCGCGCCTTTCTGGCCGAATACAATAGGCGTTATGGGGCCACCGTGTTGCTGACCAGTCACTATATGGCGGATGTGGAGGCGTTGTGTAGGCGGGTGGTGGTTATACACCACGGCAGGTTGCTGTTTGATGGTGAGCTCAGCGAGTTGGTGCAGCGGTTTTCGCCGCACAAGACCATCGTTGTCGAGGTGGAGAATGAGGGGGTGGATTTGAGTGGCTATGGCGAGGTGGTGGACAGCGAGGGGGGGCGCGTGTCGCTGCGCGTGCCCAAGGCGGAGACGGCGCAGGTGACCGGGCGGATATTGAGCGAGCAGCCGGTGCTCGATTTGACGGTGGAGGAGCCGCCGATTGAAGATGTGATCGAGCAAGTCTTCCAGCAGGAGAGCGCGTGAGGGGGCTGGCCGACATTTATTCGACGCTGATTCGCACCGATCTGGCGTTGCAGTTCCAGTACCGGGCGGCGATGGTGATCTGGCTGATCGGCCGCATTGTCGAGGCGCTGGTGTTTTTGTCGGTGTGGACGGCGGTGGCGCATTCACAGGGGGGGCAGGTGGGCGGCTTTGCCAGCAGCGATTTTGCCGCCTACTACATCGCCATGATGATGGTGAGCCATCTGACCTTTACCTGGTTTATGTTCGAGTTTGAGTACCGGGTGCGGACGGGGGCTTTTTCGCCGCTTTTATTGCAGCCGCTGCACCCCATCCACCGCGACATTGCCATCAACATCTCCTACAAGTTTTTGACGCTGGTGGTGATGTTGCCGACGGCGGGGATAATGGTGTGGGTCTTTGATCCGGTGTTTAATACGCCGGGTTGGGCGCTGGTGGCGTTTGTGCCGGTGATCGCGCTGGCGTTTCTCATGCGCTTTTTTATTGAATGGGCGCTGGCGCTGGTGGCGCTGTGGACGACGCGCACGGCGGCGGCCAATCAACTCTACTTTGCCGCCCTGCTCTTTCTCTCGGGACAGATGGCGCCGCTAGCTTTAATGCCCCAATGGGTGCAGACGCTGGCGTCGCTGTCGCCGTTTCGCTGGATGCTGTCGTTTCCGGTGGAGTTGATTTTGGGGCGGCTGACCTTGCAGGAAACGCTGGCGGGTATGGCGGCGCAGGCGGCGTGGTTGGTGTTGGGCTGGGGGATTTTGGGGCTGACCTGGAGCCGCGGTATAAAGCGCTATTCGGCGGTGGGATCATGAGTTATTTGCGTCTGCTGTGGATCTTTATGCGCGTCGGCATGATGAACGAAATGGCCTACCGGGCCAATTTCTGGGTGCAATTGTTGCAAAGTCTGGTCAATCTGGGGGTGGCGTTGGCCGGGTTGGTGGTGATCTTTTCGCATACAGAGGAATTGGGGGGCTGGCAGCCGGCCGAATTGGTGGCGCTGCTGGGCGTGTTCTTTTTGATGAGCGGGTTGATTGGCACGTTGATTCAGCCGTCGATGCAGCGCTTTATGGAGGACGTGCGCCAGGGGACGCTGGATTTTACGCTGACCAAGCCGGAGGACGCCCAGGTGCTAGTGAGCGTTAGCGAGGTGCGGGTGTGGAAATTGTTGGACGTGGTGCAGGGGGTGGCGCTGATGGTGGTGGCCCTGGTGGAAATCGGACAGCAGACGGGATTGGTGCACGCGGCGGGGTTTGCGCTGACGCTGGCGGCCGGGGGGGGCATCGTCTACAGTTTCTGGCTGATTCTGGCGACGTTCTCGTTCTGGTTTATCAGGGTGGAGAACATCTTGATTATTTTTCAGGCCGTCTACAATGCCGGCAAATACCCGGTGGCGATTTATCCGCGCTGGCTCAAGGCGGCGATGATGTTTCTGGTGCCGGTGGCTTTTGCCGTGACGGTGCCCTCCGAGGCGCTGGTGGGGCGGTTGTCGCAGGAGGTGTTGTTGGGGGCATTGGGGATGGCGGCGGCGATGTTGGTGGGGGCGCGCTTGTTTTGGAAGTGGGGGGTGCGGCATTATTCCGGGGAGTCGGCGTAGACGTCGGAAGCCTACTCGTCGCCCCATTTTCGGGTTATTTG
>CAXGRO010000240.1:0-8264 GCA_964012055.1 uncultured bacterium | reverse complement strand
CCTGCGTCGTCACCCGCACCGACGACGAGCGACCGCTCTCATTGCCAACCTCGTCTAAAGCGATGACTTCGTAGAAATAGGTCTTGGACTCGTCCAACCCCGTGTCAGTAAACTGGGCGTCTTCCACCTGGGTTACGCGGACGAAAGAATCGGAGGTCTCGGCCGAGCGAAACACCACATACCCCACCAATCCCGTCAATTCACCCCCATCCGCGTCCGTCGTGGGCTCGCTCCAATTCAAACCCACCTGACTGAAGTCCGTCACGCTAGCCACGGCCGATAAATTTTGCGGCGTGGCCGGCGGCACCCGATCTGGCCCTTGTGTTTTGACCCGTACAGCCGATGTCCTATCACTTTCATTATCTAACTGGTCAAAGGCCACTACCTGGTAGAAGTAGGTTTTAGATTCATCCAACCCCGTATCAGTAAATTGGGTATCGTTTACCTGATTCACGCGTATAAAAGAATCGGCCGTTTCTTCCGAGCGGAAAACAATATATCCCGCCAATCCCGTCAATTCGCCACCGTCGGCATCCCGCACCGGCGCGTTCCAGTTTAGTTCCACCCGACCAAAATCCGTTTCGCTGGGCACGGCCGATAAATTGTTGGGCGGCGCCGGCGGCACGTCGTCTTTTACAACCGTGGCGCTGACAAAACCAGAGAGCTCACTGATTAAACCATTGGCACCTATGGCCTGGACTTTATAAAAGAACAGCTGGTCGGCGGCCAAAGCCGAATCGATATACGTCGTTTGCCCCGTGGTAAACGGCGTATTCTCGTTGCCGGACAGCCGCTCGTAGCCCTCGTCTGAGCGCTCGGAACGGTATACGTCATACCCCAGCACTTCCACCGCCCCACTGCCCTGCCAGTTTAATACGATGCGACCGATCTGCCCCTCTGCTCGCAACGCGTTTGGCACGGCTAACCCCTGGGTTTGAGCCTGACTGAAAGTAGATAGTTGACTTTCATTTCCCGTTTCATCAAAGGCAATTAACGCATAAGCATAGATGGTTAACGATTTGAGCCCATCGTCGATAAACTCGCGCACTTCGACCCCCAAAGTGTCTATCGGCACAAACGCGCCTGGCCCTCCCTCCGAACGCAGCAGTACATAACCGCTTAACCCCGTCAATTCGCCACCGCTGGCGTCGCGCGATGGCGGTGTCCAACGCACTACAATTCGCCCTACTACATTCTCGTCGGCCACAGCCGATAAATTCTGGGGAACGGCAGGGGGCGACTGATCCTCTAATACAGTGGCGCCAACAAAAATGGACAATTCGCTAACCAGACCCGCAGTATCAACCGCAGCCACTCTATAGAAAAATGTTTGCCCAGGCGTGTTCAACGAGTCGACAAAATTCGTTTTGCCGGTGGTGATTTGCGCCGTGCTGTCGCCGTCGCCCACAACAAAAGCGTATTCGCCATTGGAACGCGTCGCGCGAAAAACGGCATATCCGGCCAAATCGCGCTCCTCCACCGGCTGCCACAACAGGCGAACAGTGCCCACCCCTGGTTCGGCGATGAGGCCTGCGGGCGTAGCCGGCCTGTTTTTTAGAATGCTCGACTGGGGATCAATGGGGTTGCTGCGCTCGCGGTCGCAACTTAACCCGAGCAGCAGTACACCCGACAATGCGAGCGAAAAGAGATGGCGCCTCATAATTAGAAAAACTCCCAGATCTTTCTCAGGTGCAATGCGGTGCCGCGCCGGTTGAAATGCGGTTCATATTGCACTCCTTTAACTATTTCGTTGGAATACTCCCCATGCTCATAGATATCGGATTTGGCGAGCAAGAGACGCACCCCACTCAGGGCAAATGCCGCACTCAAAGCCCAACTAACCTGGCTTTTGACATCCCTATTAGTAGTGCGCTGGTAGAGCCGATCTGCTTCTTCGGGATCGTTGGTCACCTGATAGAGATCGTATAATTCATCGGCCTCGTCGTTGTAGTCGAATCCCTGTTTGACCAGAAAAACGCTGCCGCCGATGAATGCGGCGCCCCAAAAACGACGCGGCGTGAAAAAGCTCTTGCCCTTTGGGTTTTCCGCCGCGGTCTCGACTTCGTCCTGCGCGGCAATGGGTTGAGCTGCGATCAATCCACACACACATGCCATAAGTACAAATGTGCGCTTATAATAGCTATTTTTCCAGTACTTCTTCATACGATCCCCCGCTGCACCTGTCCAAATGGGGTTAATCCGCTTGCACGGAAGAATGACAAAAGGCCGATAAAAGTGGATTTCCACCTGTTTTTAATGAGTTTGTCGTCTATGCAGCTTAACATTAGGAACAAGGGTGAACCTTGTCAACTAAACTCTTTAAATCAGCGATTATTTCTTTAGAAAACCATAAGTTATACAACTTTTTCTCTGATTTTTAGCCTTTTAAAGCTTATAAATCCCAGATCTTTCTTGACAAATGCACTAATGTGCAGTATATATATTGGCAGTAGTTTGTTTTTTCAGAAATTAGGAGGTAACCCCTATGCCCAAGCCCCTCACAGAGCGCCAACAGGTCATTTTCGACTTTATCGCCAAAACCATAAAAGATCGCGGTGCCCCACCCACAATCCGCGAGATCATGGACAAATTCGACATTAACTCCACCAACGGCGTGCGTACCACGCTCGCCGCCCTGGAGAAAAAAGGCCACATCCGCCGACACGCCCGCCTGTCGCGCGGCATCGAATTGGTCGACTACGTCGAAAGCGAACCCCTCTCCACCGATTCCACAGAAGTGCCTCTCATCGGTCGCGTTGCCGCTGGCGAACCCATTCTGGCGACGCAAAATATTGAAAGTACCTTGCAAGTGGATCAGGCCCTGCTACCCGCTTCGGGCACCCTCTTCGCCCTGCGCGTACACGGCGAAAGCATGAAAGACGCCGGCATTCTCGACGGCGATATCGTCCTCGCCCGCCAGCAGGAAAACGCCGAAAAAGGCGATATTGTCGTCGCCCTCCTCGGCGAAGAGGCCACGGTTAAACGCTACCAACCCAGCCCCGAAGGCATCCAATTGCTGCCCGAAAACGACGCCTTTGCTCCAATAATCGTCCCCCCAGACGACGAAAATTTTAGCATCGCCGGCAAAGTTGTAGGGCTCATGCGCCGCTTTTGAGCAGTTGTTTGAGTAGTTTGCCGGAGGTGTTTTGTGGGGGAGATGCCCCTTGCCTTCAACCACTCTCCCACAAAACACCATAGCCCCCCCACCCCAATGCGCCTAAGCCCCCGTCAAACCAACACCCCACCACCTAAAACTTGACACCCCCCTCATCTTCTGTTAGTATTCTCACATCTAAATTTTTGTTTTCCCATACAATTATGCCGCGCCATTTCTTCTTAATTTTTGCCGCAATAGCCCTCTGCCGTCCTTTAGAGGCCGCCTCCAGCTACGCCGGTGAATTCCTCTCCCTCGGTGCCGGCGCCCGCTCGCTGGCCCTAGGCAGTGCCTACGTCGCCGTGGTTGACGACGCTACCGCCGGTTATTGGAATTCGGCCGCTCTGACCAACCTAAAACAACGCCAGTTCCACCTCATGCACGCCGAGCGCTTCTCCGGCCTCGTCAAAAACGACTTCTTAGCCCTGGGCCTACCGCAAAAGTGGGTCGACGGCGTGAGCTTGAGCCTCATCCGCGTTGGCGTCGACGACATCCAATTCACCGAATTGCAAGATTCTGGCCGCCCGCTTGGCCCCAACAACCGTCCCGTAGTCACCTCCACATCCAGCAGTGCCGACTACGCACTCTACCTGTCCGGCGGGCACCGCCTGGGCGAACGCTTATCCATAGGCACCAGTCTCAAGCTCATCTACCGCGATGTGGCTAATTTTAGTGCCCAGGGCATCGGTATAGATCTGGGCCTGCGCTACCACATCAACTCGGCCATCGCCCTGGCCGCCAATGTCCGCGACGTCACCACCACGCCCATCGTTTGGGACAACGACACCACCGACCGCATTCAACCCTCTGTTCTGTTGGGCGTAGCTTACACCACCCAAGTGGCCGGCGGGCGGGCCACCGCTGCCTTTGCCTCCCGCACCGGCGGCGACGCCACCGACCAATCCGGCGCCGATCCCCTCAACGCCGGCGTCGAATACTGGTACGGCAACCTAGCTCTGCGCGCCGGCATGGAAGACGGGCGCCAGGCCTTTGGCCTGGGGCTCTTGCCGCACAAGCGTCTAACTCTGGACATCGCTTACCTCAACCACGATGAGCTCGAATCCACCTATCGATTCTCTGCCGGATTCCACTTCTGATTTAACCGCAAACTCGCCGACCCGCTGCGGCTACGTGGCGCTGGTCGGCCGCCCCAATGTGGGCAAATCCACCCTCTTCAACGCGTTCATCGGCCAACGGCTTTCCATTGTCACGCCCAAACCGCAAACCACCCGCGGCCGCATTCTGGGTATTCTTACCAGACCCCAAAGTCAGATCATCTTCCTCGACACCCCCGGTCTGTTAGAATCGCAGTACAAGCTACACCAAACTATGGAAAAGCAAATCTCCGCCGCGGTGCGCGATGCCGACCTCGTCCTTTTGTTAATCGACGCCGAACGCCCACGCGACCGCAGCAAACTGGTGCACGCCTTTTTGCGTCATACGCGCCCCCCCATTGTAGCCACCCTCAACAAAATTGACCTGCTATCGCCGCCGCACATCGCTGAAGAAGTTGCAACCATCAAAAAAGAATTTGACCTAGATAACCTAACGCCGCTTTCAGCCCTGCGCGGCGACAGCGTCGCAGACCTGCTCAACCACTTAGAGGCCCGCCTGCCCGTCGGCGTTAAACTCTACCCCGACGACATGATTGCCGAACAGCCCGAGCGCTTTTTTGCCGCCGAATTGATACGCGAAGCCGCTTTTAACCACCTGTCCGACGAATTGCCCTACGCCATCAATGTGGCCATCGACGAATTTAGCGAGCGCAAGCGCAAAACCTATATCCACGCCACCATCTATGTCGAACGCGACAGCCAAAAGGGCATTGTCATCGGCAATAAAGGCGCGTGCTTGCGCACCATTGGCCAGCAGGCGCGCCAGTCCATCGAAGCGTTCATCGACGCCCAGGTTTATCTCGACCTATGGGTCAAGGTGCGACCCGACTGGCGCAATCACGACCGCGATTTGAGCGAATTCGGTTACCAGTGATCCGTCCTTCTCCACTCTTAACCCACAAGGAGCCATCATGAATGTTCTCGTCGTCGGCAAGGGAGGTCGCGAGCATGCCATGGCGTGGAAAATCGCCCAGAGTTCCCGCGTTGAACAGCTCTACGCCGCACCGGGCAGCCCCGGCATGGCGCGCCACGCCCAATGTGTGGACATCGCCATGGACGACTTTGAGGCGCTGAGCGCCTTTGCCCATGAACGTCAGATCGACCTGACCGTGGTCGGCCCGGAAAATGTCCTGAGCCAGGGCATTGTCGACCATTTTGAGGAAAAGGGTTTGAAAATTTTTGGCCCCACTGCCGCCGCCGCGCGCATCGAGAGCAGCAAGGCGTTCGCCAAAGACCTGATGCAACGCATAGGCGTGCCCACAGCGCGCCACCGCACCTTTACCGACAGCGCCCAGGCCCTGGCCTACTTGCAAGAACAGGGTGCCCCCGTCGTCGTTAAAGCTTCCGGCCTGGCCTCTGGCAAAGGCGCCATCGTCGCCCCCACTGAGGAAGAAGCGCACCAGGCCGTCACCTCTATGATGGAAGAGAACATTTTTGGCGAGTCGGGCAGCGAAGTGGTGATAGAGGAATTTATGGAAGGTGAAGAGGCGTCGCTCTTTGCCCTGACCGACGGCGACGCCTTTGTCACTCTGGTCACGGCCCAGGATCACAAGGCCATTTACGACGGCGATAAGGGGCCCAACACCGGGGGCATGGGCGCCTATGCCCCCGCCCCGGTAATGCCCCCCGAACTCATCCGCAGCGCCGAAGAGCATATCATCCGGCCGGTGCTGGACGAGATGCGCCGCCTGGGTTGCCCCTTTCGCGGCGTGCTCTACTGTGGCCTGATGTTAACAGACGAAGGCCCTAAAGTAGTTGAGTTTAATTGCCGCTTTGGCGATCCCGAAACCCAGGTTGTTCTGCCTCTCTTAAAAACCGATCTTATCGATGTGATAGAAGCGGCCTGCGACGGCCGCCTGGACCAGATCAAAATAGAGAACGACGCGCGCGCCGCCGTGGGAGTTGTCCTGGCGTCGGGCGGATATCCCGACGCCAGCGCCTATCAAACCGGCAAGGTCATCAGTGGCGTAGAAGAACTCGAAAACGTCGACGATTTGGAAGTCTTCTACGCCGACGCCGCCAAAGAAAACGGCCAACTGCTCACCGCCGGCGGCCGCGTACTCTGCGTCACCGCGCTGGCGGACGATATATCCGCCGCCGTCGACCGAGTTTACCAGGCGGTCGACCAAGTCGACTTCGACAAAATCTATTATCGCCGCGACATCGCCCACCGCGCCCTGGCGCGCCTGGCATAAAAAAAGCGCGATGACTGGCCAAAAGTCATCGCGCTTCTGAGTGTTGCACAATAAAAACTCAGGCGAGCGTGTCGACCACTTCCCCCCGCCCCTCGCGCTCGTTCAACTGCAAGCGCTGGCTGTCCTGAGCTTCTTGGCTCTGCTGGGTTTGGCGCGCTTCAGTTTGGCGCGTCTCCGCCTGCTGGCTGGTTTCGGCAGCGCGCTCGCGCTGGTTGGCGCGCGCTACCTCTTGCTGTTGATCGCGCTCCTGGCGCACCTCTTGTTGTTGCTCGCGTTGTTGCGCCTGGCCCGTCCGTGCGGCCTGTTGTTGATTGGCCGGAGAAGCGGCGCTTCTTTGGCCTACTGCTTCAGACATGGTTAACCTCCTTGTAAATCCTCCTTGATCTGCTAGCAATATACCATATTAGAAGCATCCAAATCAAGTATTTTATGTGTCTTATGGACTCAATTGACACCGCTTTAAGACCGCTTATATTCACCATCATTCCATTCTGAGAACGATCTATGCCCCAAGACATCCTGCGCCTGCGCAATATGCGCTTCTTTGCCTACCACGGCCTCTTCCCCGAAGAGAACGTGCTGGGCCAACATTTTGAGGTCGACCTGGATCTCTACGGCGACTTCGCCGCCGCCGCCCGCTCCGACGACGTCGAACTGACCTTCAATTACCCTCAAATATACGCCGCTGTCGAAGCCGTGGTCACCCAGCGCCGCTTTAAATTGGTAGAAACTCTGGCCGAACACATCGCCCAAACCATAGGCCAACAATTCGCCCCCGTCCAACTCACCGTGCGCGTGCGCAAACCCCACCCCCCCGTCGCCGCCCACTTCGACGGCATCGAAGTAGAACTCCACCGCACCTATGACTGAAATCGCCTACGTCGCCCTGGGCTCCAACCTGGGCGATCGCCGCGCTTACCTGCAGAACGGCCTGGCAGACCTCAACGCCGTACCCGACACAGAAGTAGATGAGGTATCTTCCCTCTACGAAACCCCTCCCATCGGCCCCCCCGACCAATCCAATTATTTCAACGCCGTCTGTTCCCTAACCACTTCACTCCCCCCCAACGACCTCTTGCTGGCCATGCAAAAAATCGAGGGAAAGTCCCACCGCCAGCGCACCATCCACTGGGGCCCCCGCACCCTAGACCTCGATCTACTCCTCTACGGCACCCTCCAAATCGCCACCCAGGAACTCACCCTCCCCCATCTCAACATGCACGAGCGCTGCTTCGTCCTAACCCCCTTGTGCGAGATCGCCCCCCACCTGACCCACCCAACTACAAACAAACCTTTCGCCACCTACCACCACGAACTCACCTGCACCTCCCAGGTCAAAAAGGTAGGTTCCCTTATCCCCTAATAGAATCACGCATAGCCCAGAGAATCTATGTCTGCGGAGGTAGGGTAGGAGACGGTCCCCTACTTAGCAATACCACAACCTCTATACAATAATTTATATTAACACAACATGCGATCTATCCATCACCACATCCTCCCCTATTGCCCCCTCCTACTCACCCTCTACGCCTGCGCCGTCGACCTATCCGTCCCCAGCTCTTCCGTCGACATACCTCCCGTAGCCAAACACCGCGGCGTCAACTTCACCTCGGCTCGCTCTTTTGCCAATACCACTTTCGACCCCCTCTTACATAACAACGTCGATTGGATTGCCCTCACTCCTACTTGCAGAAAAGTTGGGAAAAACACCTGTGGCAAATTGAATCTCTGCAGCGCCGCCACGACTGACCTGACCGCGTAGATTTGCTCCGTTTCGTATGAGAGTATTTCTTACCCTAT
>CAXGRO010000239.1:0-8278 GCA_964012055.1 uncultured bacterium | reverse complement strand
TGAAACGAAAAACCCTGGACTTTGACGGACTGGTCGAATTTTAAAAGTCACACATTACGTATTTTACATATAAGACATATGTTTTTCATATAATTCGATTGTATTGCATAATAAATTTTTGTTTGATTTGCCAAACAAAGAGAGATTTGCTACTATCTACTGAATTGTCAAGCAGAAATTCTGCGGCGATTAATGTGGGCTAATTGGTAAAAAAGAAAGGATGGATCGCCGTATGCTCAGTAGACTTTACAGCAGAACGGTGCGAATGGCGATCTGCGGATATGCCATATTGCCGCTTGTGCTGGCCACGGGATGCGCAACTAAATCGGTTACAAGCTCTGTCGGTCAACCAAGCAAACCCACGACCTATGTTTTTGGATGGCTGGACTACCCGATTGACGAGAAGCCCATCCGGGGCGGCACGACGAAAGGGGCGCCTGTCAGGCTCGACACGATCCCTTCCCAAACTTGGGCGGCCTTACAGACGCCTGGTCTCGCGAAAATGGAGCGCGACCAGGCGGCGATCCGGGCATTAGCTGGCGACTACAGAGCCTCGTTCGATTTTCTTGAAACCCTGGTTTTTGCGCCCCACCGCGAACCCTCACAGCCCTATCGCTCATGGGGCACGGAGCGCGTTTATGTCGTTGAAGACCGGCCGGGTTTTGTCGAACTGCAACACGTGATGGTAATGTTTATCGTGGATGGCGAGGGCGAGATTCAGGGGCCGATGGTCATGAAACACTGGCGGCAGCGGTGGGAGTTTGAGCCCGCGACGCTACAGGCCTACGCGGGGCATCGCATATGGGAAAACCGGACCATTGCGGACGAAGACAGAACGGGCAAGTGGGTGCAGACCGTCTACCAGGTCGACGACACGCCGCGCTACGCCCTGATTGGGGCGTGGCAACACCACGCCACTCACTCCCAATGGACGAGCGTTGCCGGCTACCGGCCGCTGCCCCGCAGGGAGTATGCGGTGCGTGACGACTATCACGTTCTCGACGGGACCAACCGCATCACCGTATTGCCCGATGGCTGGGTCCACGAACAGGACAATTTGAAACGCATGTTGGGTAGCGGCGGCAGACCGCCCGGCGCCCGTCCCTTCGTCGCCCGCGAGCTGGGCCTAAACCGCTACCAGCGGCTCGCCGGATTCGACTTTTCCGCCGGCGATGACTACTGGCGACAAACCGCTCCCTACTGGGCGGTTGTGCGCCAGCAGCTGGACGCCCGCATGCGGGAATCGGACCGCATGCGCGTCGAATCGGAGTGCGACGGCCAATCTGCATTTATGATCTTTTTCGAGCAGGCATCGGCCTATCAAGCGGGAGAATACTCGGAGCCATCGACGGTCCAGGAGCAAATCGAGACCGTCCTCGATTGTCTGATATCCGCGCCAAACCCGCACTGAATTTGCGCCGCCGTTAATAATATCTAGCCGGCACTGACGGTCGGCGCTACGACCGTTGTTGACGACAAAGGGCGGCTCCTGCTAATTAATGAGCGAGTAATCACAAATCCGCTAGTGATAAACGCCGGTAAACCTGCATTTACCGACCAGATTCAGTTCACCGTACAAAAGGAGCAAACCGTGTACTACGCACTCATAGCAACTCTCTTGCTGTCGGCCCCCTTCGCGGCCGGTGCCGATGGGGAAGTCAATGTCTACTCGCACCGTCACTACGACGCCGACCGCATGCTCTTTGCCAAATTCACCGAGCAGACCGGCATCGCCGTCAACGTGGTTAAGGCCAGCGCCGACCAGCTGATCAAGCGGCTCGAAATCGAAGGCGACCAGTCGCCGGCCGACCTCCTCATCACCGTCGACGCGGGGCGGCTCTACCGCGCCCAGGAAAAGGGCCTCTTGCAGCCCGTCGAGTCGGCGACGCTCAAGGCGCAAGTACCCCAGCATTTGCGCGACCCCCAGGGCCACTGGTACGGTTTGACCATCCGGGCGCGGGTCATAGTCTACGCCAAGGAACGGGTGCAACCCGAGCAATTGTCCACCTACGAGGCCCTGGCCGAGCCGCAGTGGAAGGGCAAAGTCCTGGTGCGCTCGGCCCAGAATATCTACAACCAGTCGCTGATGGCGTCGATGATCGTTGCCCACGGCGGCGAAGGGGCACAGGCGTGGGCCAAAGGTCTGGTTGGCAACTTCGCCCGCACCCCCAAGGGCAACGACCGCGATCAGGTCAAGGCCATCGCCAGCAGCATAGGCGACGTGGCGATCGTCAACACTTATTACATTGGCAAATTGCTCAACTCTGACGACGAAGCCGAGCGCACGGCCGGGTCTGCGGTGAATATCTTCTTCCCCAACCAGGATGACCGCGGCGCCCATATCAACGTCAGCGGCGCCGGGGTGACCAAGAGCGCCGGCAACCGGGAAAATGCCGTCGCGCTGCTAGAATTCCTCAGTGGCCCGGAGGCGCAGCAGGTCTTTGCCGAAGCCAATTCCGAATATCCGGTCAACCCGCAGGTGGAAGAGCCGCCGCTGGTCAAGTCGTGGGGCGCGTTCAAAGCCGATACCATCAACCTCTCGCTATTGGGTAAGCACAATTCCGAAGCGGTAAAAATCTTCGCCCAGAGCGGTTGGCGTTAGGGCTACGGCGGCGAAGACCCCCTTGGCACTCGCGTCTGTAAGAACGCTCAAATACAACCTCAACCGCTGGTCGGTAGTGACGGGGCTAGTCGCCCTGGCCCTCGCCGTTCCGGTTCTCTATGTGGGCTCGCAACTCTTCGGCGCGGCGGGCGAAGCGTGGACCTACGTGGTGGCCGACCTGTTGCCCGGCTATGCCCTCAATTCCCTGGTCTTGCTTTTGGGGGTCGGCGCCCTAACCCTGCTGATGGGCACCCCCGCCGCCTGGCTGGTGGCCGTCTACCGCTTCCCGGGCCGTGCCTTTTTCGCCTGGGCCCTGGTCCTGCCGCTGGCGATCCCCAGCTATATCACCGCCTATACCTACGCCGGCATCTTCGATTATGGCGGGCCGGTCTGGCAGGGGCTGGAGGCGCTGGGGCTGGGCGCGCTGGGGTCACGCCTGGACATCGCCAATATCTATGGTGTTACGGCCGTCATGGCCTTTGCGCTCTACCCCTATGTCTACCTTACGGCGCGGGCGTTTTTCGCCCAGCATTCCAACGCGGTGATTGAAGCCGCGCAGAGCCTGGGGCAGGCGCCGCTGAGGGCTTTTTGGCACCTGGCCTTGCCACTGGGGCGACCGGCGCTGGTGGGCGGGGCGAGTCTGGTGGCAATGGAAACGCTCAACGAGTACGGGGCGGTCAAATACTACGGCGTCGACACTTTTACCACGGGCATCTTCAGCGCCTGGTTTTCGTTGGGGGACGCCGACGCGGCTATCCGCCTGGCCGCCTGCGCCCTGGTGTTCGTCTTTGTGCTACTGAGCCTGGAGCGGATCCAGCGCGGCCGGCGGCGCTTTGCCGAGGGGCGCCCAACCCGCCCGGTGCGGCCGCGACGCCTGGCCGGGGCCAGGGGCGCGGCGGCCTGTACCCTTTGCATCCTGCCCTTTGCGCTTGGCTTTGCCCTGCCCGGGTTGCAGCTGGTGGTCTGGGCCTTGCAGACGTGGCACAAAATAATCGGTGTCGATTTTTTTGGCCTCATGTGGAACAGCTTCGCGTTGGCGGCGCTGGCGGCCTTGCTGGTGGTGGGCGTCGCCCTGTTGCTAGTCTATACGGGGCGGCTTTACGGGGTCTACGGCGTGCGCCTTTTGGGCCGGGTCGCCACCCTGGGCTATTCGGTGCCGGGCGCGGTGATCGCGGTGGGGGTCATGTTGCCCTTTGCCCGGGCCGACCGCACCATCGACCAGGCGGCGCAGGCGTGGCTGGGTATTTCCACCGGGCTGCTGCTCAGCGCCACCCTGGCGGCGCTGGTCTTCGCCTATCTGGTCCGCTTTCTGGCGGTGGGTTTTCAAGCCGTACAGGCTGGCTTTGAGGGCCTGGGCGGCCACATCGAAGAGGCGGCGCGCTCGCTGGGGGCGGGGCCCTGGCGCACACTGGTGCGGGTGGATCTGCCGTTGGTCAAGGCGGCGCTGTTGGGCGCGGGCATGCTGGTTTTTGTCGATGTGCTCAAGGAATTGCCGCTCACGCTGATTTTGCGCCCCTTTAACTTCGACACCCTGGCGACGCGGGCCTTTGAACTGGTTAGCGACGAAGAGGTAGCCAGTTCGGCCAATGCCGCCCTGATCATCGTCGCCATAGGGATCTTGCCGGTGGTGCTATTAAATCGCCTGATGATGCGGAGGGAAGCATGAGCCTGTTGTGCCTCAGGAGCCTGGGCAAGCGCTATGCCGGCGCGTCCCATCCGTCGCTGGTGGATTTTGATCTCGACGTGGGGCATGGCGAATTGATGGCCCTGGTGGGCGAAAGCGGCAGCGGCAAAACCACGGCGCTGCGCCTGGTGGCCGGCTTTGAGGAGCCGACAGCCGGGTCGATCTGGCTGGACGGCCGGGCGGTGTGCGACGAGCAGACTTTCGTGCCCCCGGAGGCGCGCGGCGTCGGCATGGTTTTCCAAGACTACGTCCTCTTCCCGCACCTGAACGTCGGCGCAAATATTGCCTTCGGCTTGCGCGACCGCGGCACCGCCGCACAGGTGGTGGCGGAAATGCTCGAATTGGTGGGCCTGGGGGGGTGCGAGGCGCGCTATCCGCACCAGTTGTCGGGCGGCCAGCAGCAGCGGGTGGCCATCGCCCGCGCCCTGGCGCCGCGCCCAACCTTGCTGCTGTTGGACGAGCCCCTGAGCAATCTCGACGACGCCGTCAAAGCTCGGGTACGCGACGAGATCCACGACATTATTCGCCGGTCCCAGACTACGGCGCTTTGGGTGAGTCACGATATCAAACACATGATGGCGGGCGTCGACCGCGTCGCCATCATCAAGGAGGGACGCTTGCAGCAGATCGGCGCGCCCGAGCAGGTCTATAACCAGCCCTGCAACCGCTATGTGGCCGGCTTTTTTGGCAAGACCAATATTTTGTCGGCCCGCGTTGTGGACGAGGGCCTGGAGACTCCTATCGGAAGGGTGGAAATCGACGATGCAGGCGTTTTGGCGGGGGAGGTCGATGTGGCGATCCGACCCGATCATTTCGACGTGGTTGGGGAGGGGCAAAGTCCCATTAACGGCGTGGTCAAACGCGTTTATTTCCAGGGCGAGTACCGCGAGATCCTGGTGGAGATAGGCACCTATGAGCTGTTGATTCACGTCGACCGGGAGCGGTGGGTGACGGAGGGTGAGCGAATCTTCGTGCGCCCCAGGCTCGGCGAAGTGCGCGTGTTGGGCGACGCAGCCAAGGGGACAGGGGCAAAGTGCCGACGGTAAAGGAGGATTTGATTGACGAATAGCTGGCCCTGTTCGGCGTCAACTGGCGTTTTTTAACCGGCAAGAACAGCTTCTGGCAAAACACCCTGTTCTACGGCAACCGCGATTCGGAAGGCACGGTGGGCCAGGCCGTACCCGTCTTCACCGACGGCAACCCGCCGCAGACGGCGGCGGATTGGCGTTTCAAAAACGCCTTTACCATCAACGAAGACCAGGCCGAGGCGGGGGTGCGGTCGATTTTCACCTACTTGCCCGGCGGCGAAGCGATCGCGACCGCCGGCGTTGCGTTGAGCCGCAAGGATTTTTAAGTACGACATCACCCAGCACGGTCTGGACACCCTGTACGTGTTCGACCGCGACGATTTCCGCCCCAATTTGGATCAGAAGTACATCATACGTGACCTCGACCAGGCCAATTTTACACTGGACGACGCCAAGGTCTTCGCCGGCACTTTTGCCACCTATTCCTTCCAGCCGGCGCCCCGCTTGACCTGAACCTGGGCCTGCGCCACGAATACAACCAATTCAACGGAAACCACGACTTGTCGCCGCGCGGCAGCCTTTAGTATCGCCTCAGCGAGCGCACGCGCTTGAGTCTGGCCAGCGGCCTGTACTACCAGACGCCCGAGTTCGCCGACCTGGCGCCGGCCAACCTCAAGCTGCGCACCGAGCGGTCGCTGCACCTGATTGGCGGGGTGACGCACTGCCAATCAGGTACAGCGACCTCAAGTTTATCGTGGAAGGGTATTACAAAGCGCTCGACGATTTGTTGGTTAGACCCGACCGCACCCGCAGCGATTGGACCAACCAGCGGGACGGGTGGTCCGTCGGGCGTCGACCTGGCGCTGATTCGCCGCTTCGCCGACCGCTTTTACGGCCAGGTCAACTATTCCTATGCACAGAGCCGGCGCAACGACCGGGACAGCCGCGGCGCCTACGATTCCGATTTCAACCAGCCCCACATCTTTTCGGCACTGGCCGGCTACCAGTTCAACAAAGAATGGACCGTGGCGACCAAATGGCGCTACGCCACCGGCCGCCCCACCGACGCCTTTACCGTGCACGAGGACGTGTTTTCCGACCCCGAGTTCAGGCGCTTCTCCAAGGAGATCACCGCCAACAACGCAAACCGGCTGGGCGACTTCCACACCTTCAATATCCGCGTCGACTACCGCAAACAATTGGGGCGTTTTGCGCTGGTCAGCTTTTTGGACATCGTCAACCTGTACGATCACCTGAATGTCAACGAGAACCGTTTTATCTCGTTGACCGGCGAGTCGGAGAAGGAGGGCTTTGGGGTATTGGCGACGATTGGGGTCAAGCTGGAGTTTTAGGGGTTTGACTATAGCGCAAACCCGACAAAAAACGCGTATGGCCCCTCTCTGTCCGATGTGTGCTCGCCCATGCGCTCAGGCTTCGCTCCCTGGTGGGATCAACGCATCGATTTCCCCCAACACCTCCTCTGGGATTTCGACTGAGAGTGCGGCGAGGTTATCCTCCAGATGCGCCATCGTGCGCGGCCCTACGATGGGAGCGGTGACGCCGGGTTGGCCGCACACCCACGCCAGGGCCAGCTGCGAGAGCGAAGTACCCGCGTCGACGGCTAGGTTAGCCAGTTGCTCGACCAAGCTCAGGCGCGCGTCGATCTGGTCGGGTGAGGGCATCCAGTAGTCCACGTCGCGACGGGAGCCCGGCGGATTGGGGGCATCGGTGCGGTAGCGACCGGAGAGCAGTCCGCCGGCCAGCGGGCTCCACGGCAGGATGGCGACCCCGTGAGCTTGCGCAAAAGGCACCAGTTCGGTTTCGATATGTCGGTCCAATAAGCTGTACTGTGGCTGCTCGCTGACGAAGCGCTCCCAGCCGTTCAGGGCACTCAGGCCATGGGCATGGGCGATCTGCCAGGCAGCGTGGTTGGATGTGCCGATGTAGCGCACCTTGCCCGAGCGCACCAGGTCCGTGAGGGCACCGAGCGTCTCGTCCATCGGCGTCTCGGGATCCGGGCTGTGCAATTGATATAGATCAATGTGGTCGGTCTGTAAGCGGCGCAGGCTGCCCTCGACCGCTGCCAGGATATGCCCTCGACTGGTGCCCGAGTCATTTGGGCCGTCGCCCACTTTGCTGCGCACCTTCGTCGCCAGGACGACCGCATCCCAGCGGCCCTTCAGCGCCTTGCCGGTGACCTCCTCCGCGCGCCCCCCACCGTAGACGTTGGCCGTGTCGACGAAGTTGATTCCCTCGTCGAGGGCGCGGTGGATGATGTTGAGCGAATCCTCCTCGGTTGTGCGCCCAGAGAAGTTGACCGTCCCCAGACAAAGTGGCGACACTTTGAGTCCTGTCTTTCCCAATTGTCGGTAGTCCATAGTTATTCCTTTCAGGGCGAAACAGAGGGCCCCCTGCGGGTCAACAACTCAGATGAACAGGGAATACAGCCGCGCCCGCGCCATGTGAATGCGGATGGACACGAGCCGCCCCTCCAATTCAGATAGGTCCGAGCGCCCGTTCCAGGTCACCACCTGCGACAGTTCGTCGCCAACGAGGGGGTCGGCGTCGTTGAGACCATACCCGGGAAAGGACTCCACGGGTTCCGGCGGGGTGACCGGCGGTTCCACCAGCTCCACGCGCAACCAGCCTCCCTTTTCGGTCTCGTAGTTGAGGCGCATCTGGGTGCCGTGGCACAGCCTCTGCACCATGGTAAAGCGAGCTTCTCCTTTTGCTTCGAGCGCCACCAAGCGGTCCTTCTTCCACAGCGCCCAGCGCCACTCGACGGCGCTGGCGTCGGCGTGTTCAACGTATTTGAAGGTTTTAAAGTCGTGGCGCTGGTGCGTGCCCATGAACGGCAGACCCCACTCCTCCTCGGAGAGCGGGACCAAGTCGCGGCGCGAGTAGACCGCCTCGTATTCGCCGCGCTCGATGATGGGCACGCGCTCGGGCCGGCTCCACAGCAGG
>CAXGRO010000238.1:0-8280 GCA_964012055.1 uncultured bacterium | reverse complement strand
GCGCCGGGGAACACTGGCTGTGGACGGCGGCCGGGCGCTTTGAGAGTCCTTCGTTTAATCGCAACGACATGCGCATACAGTTTACCTCGGACGACATCGATTTCTGGGTGGAACTCGTCTACCGGCAAACTCAACCCACGGCGCGTTTTCAGAATTACAATGTTCGCCTGCGCGTTTTTCCCAACTGGAATTTTGGCGGCACGCGCGGCGATTCAAACGTGCGCTTGAGCATGGAGCACACCTGGCGCAATTTTATGACCACCAATGTGTTTACCCGGTTCTGGCCGCGCGAGCAAGACGACCGCGCCACGCGCGGTGGTCCGCTGATGACCAGCCCGGCCGGCGGCGTGGTCAACGCGTGGTTGTCGAGTAACCCGGCGCGGCGCACCACCTGGTATTTTGGCCTGACTGCGGGGGCTTGGGAGACCGACGTGTGGGAGCGGGAGGTGTATGCCGGCGTGAGTTTGCGGCCCAGCGCGCGCTGGGAGTTGGCCGTCGACCCCAGTTTTAGCCGTTCGGCCAATTCGCGGCAATACATTGAGGCGCGCGACGGGGGCTCGCCCGCCACTTTTGGTCGGCGCTACATCTTTGCCACGGTAGAGCGCAGCCGCATTGCGACGCAATTTCGCTTTAATTACGCCATCCATCCCGACCTGACCTTGCAGACCTATGTGGAGCCCTTTGCCGCCAGCGGCCGCTTTACAGATTTTGGCGAGCTGGCGGCGGCGCGCAGCCGCGCCCTGAGGCTGTACGGCGAGGACGGCACCACGCTGACGCAAACAGCTGAAGGCGTGGAAGTGACTGACGGGAAAGAGAGTTTTGCCATTGACAACCGCGATTTCCGCACCCGCTCACTGCGCAGCACAGTGGTGCTGCGCTGGGAATGGCGCCCCGGCAGCACGCTCTTTGCTATCTGGCAACAAGACCGCGGCAGCACGGGGGCGCGCGGCAATGCGGTGGTGGCGGACCTGTGGCGGGCGTGGAGCGCCGAGGGCGAAAATGTGCTCGCCCTCAAGCTGCGCTATTGGTTGCCGCTGGGCTGAGCCGAGCGGCTAAATTTTGGAGAGATAGTTTTTATGAAAGCGGGAATACCAGAGGAATACCGCGACCACCTGGTGCAGCGCGAGCGCTTTAGGGAAGGCGCGGGCGAGGAGGCGCTGGTCACATTGCGTGGGGTGCTGGTGGGCGGGTTGATGTGCGTCTTTATCGCCGTGGCGGCGCCCTACGGGCGGCACATCATTCAGGGCACGGCGCTGGCCCTGACGTCGGCGACGCCGATCGCTTTCTTTCTGCTCTTTGTGCTGATGCTGAGCGTCCACCTGGTACTGGGCGGACTGCGGCGCCAGTGGGCTTTTAAGCGCGGCGAACTCATCACCATTTTTATCATGATGATGGTGGCTTCGGCCATACCCACCAAGGGCGTGGTGAGTATGGTGCTGCCCATCATCACCGGCGCTTTCTATTACGCCTCTCCGGAGAACGGGTGGGCCACAGACATTCACCCCCACCTGGCCCGCTGGTTTTTGGTCGACGACGTCGAAGCGGTCAAGAATTTCTACGAAGGTCTGGGGGCCGGCGCCCAAATTCCCTGGGCGAGTTGGTTGCCGGCGCTGCTGGCCTGGTTAGCGTTCTACGCGGCGTTCTACCTGGCGTTGATCTGCATAAGTGTAATTATGCGACGACAGTGGGTCGAGCGCGAGCGTTTGACCTACCCCCTGGCCCGCATCCCGCTGGCCATGATCGACGGGGAGGGCGATAGCGGTTTGCTCAAACCTTTCTTCAAGAAATGGGTTATGTGGGTGGGTTTTGTCATTTCATTTGTAATCAGCAGTTCGACGGCGCTGCACCATTATTTTCCCGAGGTGGCGGCCGTTACTTTATCGACGAATATGCGACCGTTTGACTTTGGCAGCGCTCTGATTTTAAAAGTCAATTTTCTCATGCTGGGGCTGGCTTATTTCATCAATACCAGCGTCTCTTTGAGCATCTGGCTTTTCTATCTACTGGCCTATTGTCAGCGCAATATTTTTAGCGCTTTGGGCGTCCACGACAGCACCGATTTGGGACACTGGAGTCAGCCGATTACGGGGCACCAGATGATGGGCGCCATCGTCGTTTTGGTCGCGGCTACGCTATGGGTGGGGCGCGAGCATTTTAAGGAGGTGGCGTGCAAAGCCTGGCGTCGCGATGCAGAGGTAGACGACGGCGGCGAGATTATGTCTTACCGCAGCGCCGTCGTGGGTAGCGTCCTGGGCCTGGGCGGCATGTGGGTTTGGCTGTGGCAAACGGGTATTCCGGGCTGGGCCGTGCCGGTTTTTCTCTTTGCCGGTTTGGCCATCTTCGTCGGTCTGGCGCGCATTATTGCCGAGACCGGCCTGCCCATCATCAAGGCGACGATGATCCCGGCCGGTTTTGCCCTTTCCAGTGTCGGCTCTTCGGCGCTGGGGGTGAATGGAGTGATTGCCACCGGCTATACCATGGTTTGGTGCGGCGATCTGCTGGTATTTATGATGGCGCCCCTGGCCAACGGCTTGCGCTTGAGCGGCGAGACCAGGGGCAGGCGTCGGCTGTTGTTATGGGCTATTGTCGCGGCTATGATCATCGCGCTAGTCTTGTCTTTCTGGTTTACGCTACATCTTGCCTATGACCACGGCGCGGTCAATATGTATATCGCCAAGAACTACGCCAACGAGCCTTCGCGCCTGGCCGCCGTGCACATGGAACACCCCACGTCTCCGAGTTTGAGCGGGTATTTGTGGATGGGGAGCGGGGCGCTGACCATGGGTGGGCTGATGGTGGCGCGCCACAAATTGCTGTGGTGGCCCTTTCATCCGCTGGGTTTTGTGGTGAGTTTTGGGCGGGTGATGGAGGGGATATGGTTTACTGTATTTTTGGCCTGGGTGTCCAAGGCGTTGATTATGCGTTTTGGAGGGGCGAACGTGTATCGCAGGATGCAGCCGTTTTTTTTGGGGATTGCGCTGGGTCACATTTTGGCGGGGGGTGTGTGGTTGGTTGTGGATGGGTTTAGTGGGGCGGTGGGGAATAGGATTTTGCTGTATTGAGGAAGGTTTTCGTTTTATTGTTATGTGTACGGTAGGTTAGGGGACCGTCCCTCGCTCATGACGCTCAATTCTTAGAATTGACGGCCTTCGGCTCTCGCCGGGCATCCTGCCCTGCTCCGAGGCCAAAGTCCCTGTCCGCTGTCCTGTGGACAGGGACTTTGGAATCCGCTCTGGGACGGCCTCCTAACCTACCTTCGCGGAACGTAGATTGGCTGCGCTAGGGTATGAGGATCAATGAGACATAAAAATGAACGTTAGGGGAGAGAAGGCATACTCGGCGTTTTGCTGTTTGTGGGCGAGTGCGGCGTTGTTTCATTTGGCGTCGTATGACCACTGGGTGGTGTCTATATTTCACTTTTGGGTGGCGGGGGCGGCGTTTTTGTTGTTGCACAGGCCCGGTTCGGTGTGCCGGCTTTTGGTTCTGGTGGTGGGGCAATTGTGCGAGAGTGTGGTCAATGCGCCGTTTCTTTCCAACCACTGGCTATTTACGGGGCTGGTGAACCTGACTTTATTGCACGCATATATCTATTTGGTAGCGAGGCGGCGCGGTTTTGTAGTGGAGCGGGGGGAGTTTTACGAAGCGTTTGCACCCGTGGTGCGCATTGAGTTGCTCATTCTCTATTTTTTTGTGGTTTTTCACAAGCTCAACTTTGACTTCTTTGATCCGCAGACCAGTTGCGGGGTACAGTTTTATCTGGCGGAGATTGAACGTTTTGCTTTCTTACCCGACGCGCCTTTTTTTCGCACGGCGACCATTTATCTCACCCTGGTCCTCGAAGCCACCATTCCGCTGATGCTGTGCTGGCGCCCGGTGCGCCGCATTGGCATTCTGGTTGGTTTGCTATTTCATACGGCAATTAGTTTTAATCCCATAAGTGGCTTTTACAATTTTTCTTCTATGCTCTTTGCCCTGTACCTGCTTTTTGCGCCGGGAGATTTTGTCGCATCTCTTCCCCAGTGTTTGCGAGCCACGGGTTTCGATAGCTGGTTGGCGCGCTGGCGGTGTTGGGCTTTTCAATTAAAAATGGCAGTTGGCGCAGCCTTAGTTGCACTGGGCATTGCCGTTGTAGCCGCAGTGGACGCGTATTTTAAAGGGCCGGTGGATTTCTTCTTGCCGATTTGGGGTCTGTACAGTGCTGTGCTGATTATACTCAGCCTATTTATGTTTGGGATGAAAGAGGAGTCGGCGAGCGAGCAAGGGGCTATTTTCTCGCCGCGCCATTACTCATTGCTGATGATGCCCGTGCTGGTGGGGCTCAATGGGTTGAGTCCTTATCTGGGGCTCAAGACCGAGACGTCCTTTGCTATGTACGCCAACCTGCGCACAGAAGGCGGGCGCAGCAACCACCTATTGGTTCCTGCCTCAGTACAACTTTTCGACTATCAGAAGGATATGGTGGATATAAAACGCTCTTCGTCGGGATTTTTGGAGAGCCTGGCGCGGCGCAAATTACTGTTGCCCTACTTCGAATTGCGCGCTTTTCTCAGCCAGCATCCCAACACCTCGGTCACCTTTCTGCGCAACGGTGTCAAGAGGGAGGTGCGCAGCGCCGCCCTGGACAAGGAGTTGTCGGGTTCCACTTCGCTGTTAATGCGCAAATTGCTCTACTTTCGCCCGGTTGCCAAAATTGGTCCGCAGCCGTGTTCGCACTAGGAGATAGGGGTGCAGGAGAATTACGATGTTATTATTGTGGGCACGGGGTTTGCCTCTTCTTTCTTTCTTGCTGCCTACCTGGAAAAGAGTGCGGCCGACGCGCGCATTTTGGTACTGGAGCGGGGGCGCCGGGATAGCCATGCCTGGCGTTTGCAGTACAGGAGCCCTTCGAGCGTTGCGGCCGAGTCGACTTTTGTCAACCGCAACCGCAGCAAGCAGTGGTTTTACACGCCCGGCTTTGGGGGTGGGTCCAATTGCTGGTGGGCGGTGACGCCCCGTTTTATGCCCGCCGATTTTGCCATGCGATCAAAGTACGGCGTGGGGGTGGACTGGCCGCTCGGCTACGACGACCTGGAGGAATTTTACAGTCGCGCCGAGGAGGTTATGGCGGTTTCGGGGCCGGACGATGGGGGCCCCTATCCGCGCAGCCGGCCCTACCCGCAGCCACCGCATCGCTTTTCCGACCCGGATAGATTGCTGAAGAAGGCCTATCCCGAACTCTATTTCCAGCAGCCCACGGCCCGCGCCCGCCTTGCCACCGCCGGGCGCCCGGCCTGCTGTGCCAGCGGCGTGTGCCACCTTTGCCCCGTCGATGCCAAGTTTACCGTGCTCAACGAAATGGATGAACTCTACGCCGATCGGCGCGTTGAGACAGTGCTGGAGGCGACAGTACAGGAAGTTGAAACCAGAGGCACCGTGGCCACAGGCGTGCGCTATGTGAAAGGCGGCGAGGAGGTGAGGGCGCGGGGAGAATTGGTGGTTTTGGGGGCCAATGCGCTGTTTAATCCACACATCTTGCTGCGCTCGGGGTTGGAGCACCCGCTGCTGGGAAAGCAACTGCACGAACAGGTTTCGGTGCGTGTGACCATAGACTTGGACGGGGTAGACAATTTTCAGGGTAGTACGAGCATCACCGGCCAGGGTTATATGCTCTACGACGGGGCGCATCGGGCCCAGCGCGCTGGTTGCCTTATCGAGTCGTGGAACGTGCCGTCGCTGCGCCTGGAAAGGGGCAAGTGGCGGCAGCGTTTGGTGCTGAAATTTATGTTTGAGGATTTGCCTGATACTAAAAATTACGTGCGCCTGCACCGCGATAACCCGGCCCTGCCCGAAACCGTGTACAGAGGGCATTCGGACTATGCCCAGCGCGGCATCGAGGCGCTGGGCGAATTGCTGCCCCAATTACTCAGCGCCCTGCCGGTGGAGAAAGTTGTTCTTGACGAGCGGCCCAGTGCGACGGAAAATCATATATTGGGCACCGCAATTATGGGCAGCGATCCGCAGCACAGCGTTGTCGATAGACACTTGGTTCATCACCAGGTGCGCAATCTGCTGGTTTTGGGCAGCGGTGCTTTTCCGACCGGTTCGCCGGCTAATCCGACGTTGACTATTTCCGCCTTGTCGCTGTGGGCGGCGCATCACCTTTTGAGTTAGAGAGATGGCATTGGATAGAGGTCGCCGCGCTTTTATAACCGCCCTGGCTGCCGCCACGGCGGGCGCCGGCGGCTGGTGGTTGTGGCGCAACCAGTTTGGCGACGAAACACCAGATGTACCGCGCAATCCCTGGACGGAGTTGGTGATTTTGACTTTGCGTCGGCGGCTCGACTATCTGGAATTGGAAGAAGAGGGGATGGTGCGCTTTGCCCGAGATTTGCGAAAGCGGCGCTTGCAGGCGCTGTTGCGCCGCTTAAAGGCGGGCGATACAGAGGCCGCGGATTGGCTGGAGCAGCAATTTTTAATGTCTAGCGATTTCTTTTGGAACGGCGCCGACGAGTCTCGAATTATCGGGTACATGGGATTTTACGATCCTTACGAAAGGCCCTGTGCCAATCCCTTTGCCCGCTCGGGGTGATTGATCATGTCACTTTCCATTCCTCAACGTTTTGTAGTTTGGGTTTTGGTTGCCCTGTGTGCCGGGTTGGCACTGCACGCGGCGCACTACGATTTTACTGCGGACGATGCGTTTATAACGCTCAGGTATGCAGATAATCTGGCGGCGGGTCACGGTCTGGTTTTCAACCCGGGAGATCGGGTAGAGGGTTTCACCAGCATGTTGTGGACCCTGCTCTTGGCGATTTTGGGTTTTGTGGGGTTTGATCTGCTCGATGCGGCGCGTTTTATCGGTGTCGCCGCCGCAATGTTGACTCTGGTGTCGACGTATTGGCTGGCGCGGCAGTGTACGGACGAACCCGCTATTGCACTGGCGGCGCCGGCGCTGCTGGCGCTCAATGGGTCTTTTGCTTGCTGGGCCGCTGCCGGCATGGAGACGCCGCTTTTTGCCTGTTTGGTGGCGGCGGCTTTTGCTGCGTCGATTGGCGGGCGCTACTGGACTTCAGCTGTAGTTGCGGGGGCGGCGGCGCTGACGCGGCCGGAGGGGCTGCTCGTCGTCGGTTTGCTCGGTATGTATCAGATGTACCAGGCCAAGCGGAGATTGGCGCGTCCGTGGCCGTTGTGGTGGCTGGTCAGCGGTGGGATGGTGGTTCTCCTGTTTGTCTTTCGACTTTGGTATTTTGGAGATTTATTGCCGAATACTTACTATGCCAAGACCAGCACGGGCTGGGCCCAGATTGAGCGCGGCCTGGGGTATTGGGGTGATTACGCCGCAGATCACGAGGGGGTGATTTTATTGGCGGCGCCCGTTATTATTTTTCTTTTGCATGGCACTATTGCCCTGCGCCTGCTGGCCGCCGGTGCGATTGCTTTTTGGCTGGCCGTTGTGTGGCTGGGTGGCGATGGCTTGCCCATGTATCGCTTTATGATTCCACCGCTGCCGCTTTTTGCGGTGTTGGCATGTGTTTTATTGGACCGGATATTGCGCAGTTCTAACGCCTGGATTGAAAGCGTGCCAAGGAGTGGGTTGGCGCTGGTGGTGTTGCTCGCCTGTGTTTGGGCTTATGTGCACTTGTCGCCGCCGCGTCTCAAGTCGCACTTTGGCATGTATAAATTTCAGCGGGACGTAGAGATTCCGCGCTGGACTCGGGTGGGCCAGTGGTTTGCGGAGCACGCGGGGCCGGGGGAGAGCATCGCCGTAGTGCCCATTGGCGCCGTGGGGTTTTATTCGGGGTTGAAGGTCTACGATATGCTGGGGCTTATCGATCGGCACATTGCGCGACGCCAGAAGCCGCGCCTGGGCACGGGTTGGGCGGGCCACGAAAAGAGCGACGGCCAGTATATTTTAAAACGCAAACCCACTTATTTGTTATTGGGCAATATAGACGTAAGCGAAAAACCGCGCGATGCGCGCAAGCGGCCGTTTATTCCCTACGACAACCCCAATATTTGGGCGCGGGAGAAGGATATGTTTGACAGCGATCTGCTCTTTGAGCGCTATCGCCCGCGGTCGGTGCAATTGACTGCAGGGCAGTACCTCAATTATTATGAGTTGAAAAGGGAATTTCGCTGATTGGAACAGAATCGGTCAAACGGGCAGTCTATATTGAAAGATGTGATTGATCTGCGGATGATCTTATAGAGGGGCGATTTTCCACGAGAGGTGTGCTATGAAATTCGGCATAATTTTTCTGATAGTCGGGTTGGCGGCTGTAGCGGGGGCGGATCGGGCGG
>CAXGRO010000237.1:0-8336 GCA_964012055.1 uncultured bacterium | reverse complement strand
CCTGCGCGTCGAGCGCCTGCGCGGTTGCGAGATCTTTTTGGACGAGATGAGCGTGACCGGCACCGAGCAGGCGGTGCTGGCAGCGGTGTTGGCCGAAGGGACGACGACCATCTCCAATGCAGCGTCGGAGCCCCACGTCCAGGACGTGTGTCGCTGCCTCAACGCCATGGGGGCGCACATAAGCGGCATTGGCACCAACTGCCTCACCATAGAAGGCGTTAAAGAACTGACGGGCGCCACCTACGCCATTGGCCCCGATTATATGGAAGTGGGGTCACTGATTGGCCTGGCGGCGGCCACCAGGTCGGGTTTGCGCATTGTCGGCGCCCGCCCCGCGGAGCACCGCATGACCCGCATCGTCTTTGGGCGACTGGGGGTGGAGTGGCGCGACGAGGGCGAAGACATCGTGGTGCCGGAGGCGCAAGAGCTCGAAGTGCGGACCGACTTCGACGGCGCCATTCCCAAAATTGACGATATGCCCTGGCCCGGCTTTCCGCCCGACCTGATTAGCATTGCCCTGGTGGTGGCTACCCAGGCGCGCGGGTCGGTTTTAATCCACCAGAAGATGTTCGACCGGCGTTTGGTGTTCGTCGACCGCCTCATCGAAATGGGTGCCTCCATCGTGCTCTGCGACCCGCACCGAGCGGTGGTGATTGGCCCGGCGCGGCTGCACGGCGAACCCCTCATGTCGCCCGACATCCGCGCCGGCATGGCGCTAGTGATTGCGGCGCTGGCGGCAGAGGGCATTAGCACCATCCGCAACACCACCCAGATCGACCGCGGCTACGAACAGCTCGAAGTGCGCCTGCAGGCTTTGGGGGGGCGCATCGAGCGGCGCAGCGAGTGAGGATCAGGAGGAGATCTGTGAGACTCCAAGATAAGGTGGCCATTGTCACCGGCGGCGGCCAGGGCATTGGGCGCGGCATCGCGCAGCTGTTTGGGCGCGAGGGGGCCAAGGTGGCGATTGCGGCGCGCTCGGCCGATAAGCTGAAGCAGGTCAAGGCGGAGATTGAGGCCGAGGGGGGCGCGGTGTTGGTCGTGCCTACGGATGTGGGTCGCGAAGAAGAAGTGGAGCGTTTGGTGGAGGCGACACGGGCGCACTTTGGCGGGCTCGACGTGCTGGTCAACAACGCCGGTGTGGGGTTGCGGTTGCCGGTGGACGAAGTCGATATGGGTGAGTACGAGCGCTTGATGGACACCAACCTCAAGGGCATGTACCTGGGTTGCCGCTTTGGCGTGCCGCTGTTAAAGGAGCGCGGCCGGGGTTCCATCATCAATATTTCTTCGGTGCACGGGGTGCACGGCTCGCCGGACAACACGGTGTACGCCGCCACCAAAGGCGGCATTATCGGCTGCACGCGCGCCCTGGCCGGCGAACTGGCTCCCTTCCACATTCGCGTCAATACCATCAGCCCGGGAGCTATTTTTCTGGGCGATCCAGAAACGCATCTGCTGGAACGGATCAAGCCGGAACATCACGAGGAATTTATGCAGCGCTTTGGCGCGGTGATCGATCCCCTGCACTATTATTTTCAGCCGCTGCAGATGATCGGCTTGCCCCGCGACATCGCCTATTGCGCGCTGTATCTGGCGGCGGACGAGTCGCGCTTTGTCACCGGCCAGAACATTGTGGTGGACGGCGGTTTGACCACGTACCTGAGTCCGTTCGCCCGCGACGAGTCGCGGGCCCAAATGGAGGTGGCGCAGCGAGAAATGGAAGAGTGGATCGCGGCATACGCCAAAGAGGATTAGCTTTGCGGCGCAGGAAGATCGTGCTCATCGGCGCCGGCAGTGCCTCCTTTACCCGGGGTCTGGTAGCCGACTTGGTTTTAACGCCAGATCTGGGTCCGTGGGAACTGGGCCTGGTGGACGTTGAGGCCCAGGCGCTGGAGACGGCCGGCGCGGCTGGGAGCAGGACGTGTTTATTCCGCGCAAGTACGGGGTGTACCAGCCGGTAGGCGAACACGGCCATGCCTGGTGGTATTTCGCGCGCCCTGCGCATGATTCCGGCTCTGGTGGATATTGCCACCGATGTTCAGGCGCAGTGCCCCGACGCTCTCTTTTTTAATTACAGCAACCCCATGACAGCCAATTACTGGGCCGTGCGCCAGGCCACCGGCGCCGCGGTGACCGGTTTGTGCCACGGGGTTTTTCACGCCGAACGCCAACTGGCCGAGTTTATCGGCGCCCCGCCCGCCGAGGTGAGCGCCTTTTACGCCGGTGTCAACCACCTGACTTTCCTCTACGATCTGCGCTGGCGCGGCCGCGACGCCTGGCCGATGGTGCGCGCTCGCCTGGCGGCGAGCGCGGTGCGCCGCAGCAGTTGGAGCGCCTGGGGCGGGAATTTCCCGAGATGGGCGCCGCGAGCACGACCTTTACGGCCGCGGACAACCCGTTTTCGTGGTCGCTGTTTGAGGCGTACGGGGCCTACCCGGCGGTCAACGACCGCCACGTGGTTGAATTCTTTCCCGAGCGTTTTCCCGAGGGGCAGTACTACGGCAAACAATTGGGGGTGGGCGCTTTTTTCTTTGAGTCGACGATTGCCCGGGGCGACGAGAACTACGCCGCTATGCGCGCCCAGGCTCTGGGAGAACAGGAACTGGACGAGCGCATTTTTGGGCGCAGCGCCGGCGAGCACGAACAATTGCTGGACATTGTGCGGTCTATTGCGGCAGACGACCGCCGCGTCTTTTCGGTCAACCTGCCCAACCGAGGCGCGGTGTCCAATTTGCCCGACGACGCCGTGCTCGAAATGCCGGCGGCGGCCACGGCCACCGGCTTGTGGCCGCTGCAAATCGGCGATTTTCCGGCGCCGCTGGCGGCCATTATCGCGCGCAAACTTGGCTCGATAAGGTTGACGGTGGAGGCGGCGTTGCAAGGGGACCGCGCTTTGTTCGTCGAAGCGCTTTTGGCGGATGGGGCCGTAGCCGACAAAAAAGTGGCGCAGGACATGGCGGCGGAATTGTTGGAAGCGCACAGAGACCACTTGCCCAATTTCTTCGCCGGCGATTGACGATTGGAGGTATCTGATGGCGGCAGTGAGCGGCAAAGAACAAAATGCCTCGGCGTCCGAATTCGAGGCGAGCGGCGAATGCGTTGAGAATGCGCATTTTTCGATCGCCAGTGAAAACGGTATGCCCGCCGGTTGGTCCAGATGGGAGCCGCTGTGGAGCGAGGCGAGTTGCCAGGTTAGAATGGGCGCGGGGGGCCTGGAGATGGAGGCGACGCAGACGCTTTATGGGGTGGGTGGGGCATGGCAAGAAATAGAAGGGATAGAAGGTGGGCGGGCGTACGGCATTGAGGCGCAGTGCGCTCTATGCGATATACCCTACCCGCATCAGTCGGTGCTTTTGCGTTTGCACTGGACGCGACAGGGGGAGTGGTTGCACCTGGCCGGTGTTTTGGCGCGGGGGACACATACAAAAAGATACGGCGCAATTTTCCGACGTACTGGCGGCGCCGCAGGAAGCCGACGGGGCGCAGATTTATGTCGAACTGAAGTGGCCGCGGGGCGGCTCGGTTGTGTGGCAGCAGGTGAGCGTGCGGCCCAGCGCGTCGCCGTCGCCGCGGCCGGTAAAGGTCGGCACGGTGTACTTGCGGCCGCAGAACAGCACGCCGCAGCACAATTTGGAATTGTGCGCCGCGCAGATAGATGCCGCCGGCGACTTGGAATTGGACATCGTCTGTCTGTGCGAGGCGCTGGCTCTGCCGGGCACCGGGGCGACGGTGCGCGATGTGGCCGAGCCGATTCCGGGGCCGGCGACCGACTTGCTGGGCGTTGCGGCGCGCCGCAACGGGATTTGGGTGGTGGCCGGGTTGACCGAGTGCGACGGCGAGGTGCTCTACAATACGGCGGTGCTGCTCGATCGGCAGGGTGAGTTGGCGGGGCGCTACCGCAAGGTGCACTTGCCGCGCGAGGAGTGAAAGCAGGGCATTTCGCCGGGCGAGGACTACCACATTTTCCAGACCGACTTTGGCACCATCGCCATACAAATCTGCTACGATTGGTTTTTTCCCGAGCCGCACGCCATCTGGGGCATGCAGGGCGTTGAGATGGTTTTTGTGCCCACCTGGGGCAATACCCGGCCCGACGTCGACGGCCGCGTGGAGGGCGAGACCACCTTCAGGGTGCGGGCGCGCGACAACGGCGTCTACATGGTGCCGTCGGTGTACGACGGGCAGAGCATGGTGATCGATCCGATGGGCCGCATTCTGGTGGCCAGCGAGGGCAAGGAAGGCGTGTTCTGGTGCGAGGTCGACTTAAACGAGCGCGAGCCGCTGCCCTGGGTGGGACACTGGCATGACATCGGGGGGCGGGATCGCATGCCGCACACCTATGCGCCGCTTTTGCAGGAACCGCGCACTGGGCGTTAAGGCGGTGGCGTTGTTGATAATTGACAGGAGTGGTGCATGAGCGAACGACAGAGACATATAGATGAATGCCTGGAACAGCTGGATCAGGGTACCCTGACGCGCGAGCGTTTGTTAGAGGCGTTTGCGGCACTGGGCGCCGAGGCGGGCAAACGGCAGGATTTGCTCTATTTGCAGGCGGCGCAAACCGGCCTGCACAGCAGCCTGCTGGGTATGAGCATGCTGGTGGGCGGCGAGTACGTCGAAGAACCCGACAGTGAGGCGGAGTGGCCCTACGAAAACGTTATCGACGCCATCAACGACGGTTGGCGCATAATCAGTTTTCCCAATATGGCGCTGAGCCTGCAAGAAAACCGGACCTACGGCCTGGGTTTTGAATTTATTCTGGAAAAGTGGAGGTAGAGGGAATGCCGACGTTTGACTGCAAACCCACCTTGACCGATCGCCAGGTGATCGATTTCTGTCGCTTTGGTTATATGGAATTACCGGCCGCGGTGCCGCGGCAGATCACCGAGCGCATTATCGACTATGTGGTGGCGCACCCGGACGAGGCCAGCGAGCCCTCGGGGCTGCTGGAGGAATCGTGGTTCGTAGAGGAATTTGTTTGCAATGCCCAGACGGCCGGGGCGGTGCGCTCGCTGCTGGGCGCCAACTTCATTCTGCCGCCCATGATATCGAACCACGTCGGCCGCTGTCCCGAGCCGGCGCCCCTGGGCTGGCACGTCGACGGCGGCAATATGCACACTTTTGCGCTCAACTACCTGCAGGTTTTCTGCCTCATGCAGGACACTACGGTCGAGATGGGGCCCACGGAGTTGCTCCCCGGTAGCCATTTTCTCCTGGGTCAGAGTGCCCTGGTGGATCACTACGGCGCCGTGCGCGGCACGGTGAAGTGCACCGGCGCGGCCGGCACGGTATTTATCACTTGCTACCCGATCTGGCACCGCCGGTTCAAGGCTACGGCCCAGGGGGTGACGCGCCACTTGCTCAAATACAATTATTTGCGCAACAGTCCGCCGCAGCGCGACTGGATTGTCGAAGACGATTTTGACCCGGCGAATCCGGCCGGGCAGTTCAGCCATCTGGCGGTGGGGGGGCAATTGTTGCGGCGCAATTTTCTCGACGCCTACGATGCGGCGTACATGTATATGTGGTTGTGCGGGCTGGAGGAGGAGTTTGAGTATGTGGGGGGGCTCGCCTGGCCGGGGCCGACGAGTGAGGGGGTGAATGGGGCGGGGGAGCGGTACGGGGTGCCGCGGGCGTTGCGCCGGGATAAGGGGGGGTATCAGCCGGGGGCTAAATCTTTTTAGTGATGTCGCCGCTACGAGCATCAGGGTGAAGTTAAGGTGGCGGATGTGGTGGTAGACGTGCGCACGGAAAAGTTGCAGGATGTGGAGCAAATTGAGGCGCTGGGCGCGGCGGGCGCGGCGGTGGTGGATCCGGCGCGCATTACTTTGAATCCGGATTGCGGCTTTGCGCCCGGTTCGGGTGAGCCACCCAGTATTGACGAGGCGTACGAGAAGTTAAAACGGCTGGTCGAGGCGGCGGGGCGTTTGCGCTCGTTTTGCGTCGTGAAGTAGCGCAAGAGGCTTGCTGTTTTATCCGGAGCTATCGATCGAGCACCGATAAATGGAAAAGTGTTAGGAGAATTGGCATGAGCGAGGAAAAATCCGCTGCGGCCTTTGCGGAATTATTGGAAGAAATGACGGTGGAAGAAGTAAAGGCCTTCGCACCACAAGTGGTGGTGTTGCCGCTCGGTTACACCGAACCGCACGGCCCGCACTTGCCCATGGGCACAGACACCTACCAGGTGACGCGGCTATGTCGGCTGGCGGTGGAACAGGGCAATTCGGCGGCCATCGACGCCGCCCTGCGCAAGATTGCGGGGATGGACGATATGCCGTTTGTGTGCTGGACCTGGGGCATGGCGCCGCCGGGTTTTGTCAGTCCCATTGAGCACGACAGCGATCACGGCGGCGAGAGCGAGACCTCGCGCATGATGTACATTCGACCGAAGCTGGTGTGCACCGAAGAACTGGTCGACAACCCCAGGGGCCAATTGCGGGTGAAGGCGTTGGCCCAGACCCGATTTGTACGACCCTGGCATCTCTACGTGCCGGCCAGTGCGGGCGGCGAGACGCGGGCGTCGTCGGCCAACAAAGGGCGGGCGGTTATCGAGGCGGAGGCGGAGGGGTTGTCGGAGTTGCTGGCGGAGTTGTCGCAGGCGCCCTACGAGTAGTTTATTCTCTTCTAGCCATACTCGCGGTCTTCTCTGACATAATTCTGTACTATCACCTCATTCTAACGGGTCGAAGAAGGTGAGGTCGGTGCCAAAGTTTTCCATGGCGATGACCTCATCGCCGCGCAGGCGGGCGCGTGTCTGGGTGTCGCGCCAGGTGAGAGTCAGCTCGTGGACGGGCAAATCAAAGGCAAAAGTGAGCCAGCGGTTGACGCCCGGGTCGGCCAGAGTGAGATAGCCGTTGGCAAAGCGGGGCGTGCCCGTTGGGCCGCCGAGTTCGATACGCTCGGGGTCGACCCAGGGGGGGGTGCGTAGGTGCAGCGGGCCCGGGCGTTTGAGGCGGACGGCGAGGTGGGGGTGGGTGTAGGGCGATTGAATTTCGAGGTCGGGGGTCTGGTGGTCGAACAGCAGGTTGACCCAATGGCCGGCCTCGTCGCGGCGGGCGATTTCACGGTAGGCTTCGCAGAGCGAGGCGACGGCGCCGCCGACGATGTCGAGGTTAAAGCCTATGCGCGGTTTATTGGACTCCCATATGCCCACCGGCTCGTGGCCGTACTGGGCCGGAAAACCAAAGCCGCCGCGCAGGCGCTGGGCCACGTTGTTAAGGCCGTCGAGGTTGTCGGGGTTGTCGGGCTCGACGACAAAGGAGACGTCGCGCAATTGCGAGGGCAGCAAGTGGCTGCGCAAGATGCGCTCGGCGTCGGCGTAATACTCGGTGTAGCCCCAGCGGCCCAGGATGAGAGCGGTTTCGACGATGTCGCCGGTGTTGTTGGCCTCGCCGCGCAGGCTGCTGGAATCGCTGTTGGGGTCGGTCACTTCGATGGACCAGCCGATCTGGTCGCGCATTTCCCACAGGCCGTTGTCGTAGAACGTTTTGACGCGCTGCAGGAGAGCGGCGTCGTGGGTCAGGTCGGCCACTTGCGCCAGCGACGACATAACGCAGGTGGTGGAGTGGGCGTGCTGGCCAAAGCGCTCGTTGGAGAAGGCGCCGTCTTCCAGGTAAAATTCGCGCAGCGCTTTTTCTTTTAAGACGAGGGCCAGTTGCAGCGCCGGACCGTGGCCGGTGGCGCGGTAGAATTTGACCAGGGGTCCCATGGCGCGCGCCAGGCGCTGGATGAAGGTGGCGTAGCCGCCGCGCTCGATGTGGATGGGAAAGTCGCGCTCGACGCGCTCGAAGTCCCATTTTTCGTTGGGCGCCCAGTAGTCTAAGAGGAGCTGGATGCTGGCTTCGGCCAATTGTTGGGCGCAGGCGCTGTTGCGGTATTGGGTGAGGGGGTAGAGGGCGTGAAAGCCCTCGCGTATGTCGTGGTCTTGCAGGTGGTTGGGCGTGCCTTCGCCGTCGACGTGTTGTTCGGGGCGTTTGAGGGGGAGCGGCGCCTGGGAATAGGAGAAGAAGGCGGCGCGGGCGTGTTTTTCGACGGCGTCTTCGTCTAGCTGGATGGCGGCGGCGTCTTCGGCGTTGAGCAGGGCGTTGAGGTGGCGGCCCGGCGAGTGCGATTCAAAGCTGCCGGCCAATTTGGCTGTGGGGCGGACGGTGGCGCCGCCGTAGGGGATGTGGGCGTCGTCGGCGTTGAAGGCGTTGCACATGGCCTGGCAGCCTAGGGCGATGGCGTCTCGGATGTTGGTGGTGTTTATGTCTTTTAGTTGAGTCATGTGTTAATTGGGGTTGGTGTGGTGGCACCCGGGAGTGGGGGCCTTGCCTCTAGTGCTTTGTGAGGGCCTCGGG
>CAXGRO010000236.1:0-8351 GCA_964012055.1 uncultured bacterium | reverse complement strand
CCCTCGACGTCGATATCTCTCCTCACATTGCCGCAGCGGCCCGACAAAACCTCGCCGCCAACGTCTCGTCGGATGCCACCTACCACTACCTGATCGCCAACGTTTTTCCCTTTCTCGAACACCTGGCCGAACGCGGCCCCCTTTTCGACATCGTCGTCCTCGATCCGCCTTCTCTATTGCGCCGCCGCGGCAATTTTAAACAGGCCATGGGCGTCTACACCAAGCTCAACCGCAACGCCCTGCGCCTGATCCGCTCGGGCGGTCTGCTGGTCACGGCCTCTTGTTCCGGCCGCATATCTCCAGAGGATTTCTTCCTCATCCAACAGCGCGCCGCCACCGGCGCCCGCGTCGAATCCCGCATCCTCCACTTCAATCTGCACGCCAGCGACCACCCCGCCAACCCCGCCTTTCCGGAAGGGCGCTACCTCAAATGCATCTTTGCGCGGGTGTGGCGCTAATGTAAAAGGCTGCGCACCTGCGGTGCGCAGCCTTTTACATAGAACAGAGCGAGCGCTGCCAATCGCTCCGCAATTTGTAAACCTACTTTATTTTATTAGTAGCAGTTTTCTCGTCTGCACAAACGCCCCCGCCTCCAGTCGGTAGAAATACACCCCGGCCGCCACTGCCTTACCACTGTCATCTATGCCGTCCCACACCACCCGGTGCGCGCCCGCCGCCTGCACACCTCCCACCAAGTCCCTTATCTTCTGCCCCAACACATCGTACACCGACAAACGCACCTGTGTCGCCTCCGGCAACTGAAAACCAATCATCGTCGACGGGTTGAACGGGTTGGGATAGTTGGGCAGCAAAGAGGCCACCTGCGGCACCGAGCGAGCTTCCACCTGCCCCAAGGCGTTCGGCTGTACCAAACCGCCAGCGGTCGTGCGAGCCGTCGCTTCGCGAATACGGAATAACCCCACCGCCTCCGCATAGAGCGGCTCAAAGCGCAACTGCGCCAACAAACCTTCTGTGGCGACGGCACTGCCCACCTGGCTGACGGCGATAAACACCTCACCGTCGTCCTGCGATGTGTAGAGCAATGGCTCGCGACCGGCGCGCCGCAGTGCACTTTGATCCCCCGTCACTTCTGCAAAACGGAAAGCCTGCGGATCGTATTCCACCACCAAACCTAATCCGCTCAGCGGCAGCTCCGCGCTGCTCAGATCGAGCCAAACGGCCTCTGCGTCCGAACGCGCTGCCAGCATTAGTTCACCATCCACTACCGGCAGCGTGCCCGCCGCCCGCTTGGCCGCTACTTCGCTTTCAAAGCGCTCGGCAAAAATGAAGAGATCGGTGAAGTCTATCAGGCCGCTGTCATCTAAATCAAAGGAACTGTTGGTATTGTCGGTAACCTGGCCAAAAACCGCGGCGAAGAGGAAGAAGTCACCAAAGCCCACCTCGCCGTCGCCATCGAAATCGGCCGGGCCACCGCCCGTGCCAATAGCCTGGGTACTGACGCGGCCAAAAATATTCGACTCGATCTCCTGCTGTTCGCCGCCAAAACTCTTGAGCGAATAGCCCGAAATGAGCAGGTCCGTTTCGCTAAAATTATCGGTCGCCGTAAAGGTCAATGTCCCCACCAAGCCGCTGCCCGAAGCCGATGTCGCCTCGGTGGCGCCTAGAATGGCACTGCCAAATTCTACACTGTTGTCGGTCAGCAGCGGCGGCAAACCAAAGGCGTTGCCACCACCCGAGCGCAGGAAATCGCCCTCGCTATACGTGACGTAGCGCAACTGCTCGGGGTCGTAGGTCACCGTAACCGAATAATTGGTCAAATTGCTCACCTCGTTGACGTAAACCTGCACACTTACGTCCTCGCTGGCATTGACCCGTCCCAGGTGAAACACTTCGTCGTCCCCGGCGCCCGAATCAAAGTCGAATGAGAACACGCCTTTGGGCTGGTCCAGCAAGTTGATCGGCGGCGTCACCAGCGCCACGGTTTCGGTACTGAGCGTATCGCGCTCGTCGCTCAAGGCGTTGACGATCACCTGATCCAGCGTCAAACTGGCGGCCGAGTACCCCGCCAGGGTGGTAAAGCGCACCACGCCAATGAGCCCGTCGCCAGCAGCTACCGTAGCTGCAGTGGGACTGAGGACCGCCCCGCCAAATTCCACCGAATTGCCGCGCAGGCGCTCGGGCAAGAAGAGGGCGACGGTGCCGGGGGTATCGCGAAAGATATGCGCTTCGTTGTCGCTGCCCTCGCTGGAAGACGAAAAGGCCACCTGAGTGGAATCGAATCCGATGATCAGCGACACGCCGGTGACATCGACCAGATCGCTCGCGTATATCGCCAGTTCTATGGCCTCTCCCGCTTCCACTTCCAACTTGGTCGTCGCCTGGTCTCCGGCGGCGGCATCCAGGTCGAGCGACAGTGTGACCGCGGCATTGAGCCCGCCGCTGCCGGGCTCTTCGCCGGTGGGCTCATCGGCTTCGACGGCGATAGCAAAATCGATGCCGCCCACTTCATCCCCCTCTACGGCAAACGCATCCGGCAAGCCGTCTCCATCGGGATCATAGAAGAATAGCAAGTTTTGCCCGCCCACCGTTTCCAACTCGATAAAGGCAGCGTACGTGCTGGCCAGCACCTCCTCCATCCGGTAGGTTCCATCCTGCTCGACCAGAGCCCCCGCCACCACTTCCAGGCCGGCCTGATCCGGGTCAAAGAGAAAAACCGAAGCGGCGCTGATCTCGTCGCCCTCCAGGGCCACGCTGCCGCTCACCGAGCCCAGCACCAGATCACCAGCGCCCGGCGGCCGGATGGCCAATTGGAACGGTTCAACCAGTTCCTGCCCCGAAATGCCGCGGGCAAACGCCACGGTAAAACGGTAATTGATGCCGGTCTCCAACTCGATGTTGTTAAACACGATGCGCCGACCGTCTTCAGAGAGCTCAAAATTGCCCATGATTTCTCCGGAAGGTGGCAGCGGGTGGATGAAGGCATCCACTTCGACGAAGTCGCGGAACGCCACCAACTCCTCGCTGAACTCGACGCTCAGGTCGATCACCTGCGGCGCGTTGAGCAGCACTTCGGCGGGCGGGTCGACATCGGTAATGCGCAAACCCACTTTGCGCACGTCTTCGGGGCGCAGCAAGAAATCAACACCCTCGATGTTGGGCTCGACGTCTTCGCGCACATCCCCCAGCGCATTCTGCGAAAAACCAAAGAAGCGCGTATCGATGAAGTCGGGGGGCGCCTCCGTGCCGAAGAAACCCACCGCCTCAAAGGCATTGAAATCGCGGCCCAAGGTCCCGGTGGGCAAACGGAAAAACGGCGGCAGCGCTACGTTGACGGCGGCCACCACCACATAGCGCCCCGGCTCGACGTGGGCGAAGGAGTAAAAGCCGTCTTCGCTCAACGTCGCCGCCACGGCAAAGCGCTCTACCTCCGGATCTAAGGGATCGAAGCCGACGAAGGGAATGAGCGCCAGACCAGCCGGGGTGCGAATCACCTTTTCCGGCGGCAGCAATTCGGGCAGGGCCAAATTCCCTTCGACGATGCCTTCGGACAGATCGACGCCCGTAGTGAAAACCACAACTTCCGGGTTCTCCAGTAAAAGCCCGTTTTCCGATTCGGCGTTGCGCACCACCAAGCTATAGGTGGTGTTGGCCTCCAGCTCCACGTCCAGAAAAACCGACAAGCCGTCCTCGCTCACCAGCAATTGGTCGCGCCGAAACGGGCCGGAAAGGGGTTGGGGAGCGATCAAGGCCTCGACCAGCGGAAACCCTGCGGGATCGTAGCCCAGGGGGGCACTAAAACCGATGGCGATGGTCGATACCAGCGCCACTTCGGTCTCGCCATAGCCGGGCGCAATCGATTCGATAGCGATGGGCTCGGGCGGCAAGACCTGCAAGTCGATCGGCTCCACCAAGCCGCCGTCGACACTAACCACGGCCAATTCGCCGGCCGGGTCGAGGGAAAAGGCCTCGAGGGTGATCTGTTCGTTAAAACCGAACTCCACCACCACCTCGGCGTACACCACGTAGTCGCCGTCGGGCACGTTGTCAAAGCGGTACTCGCCGCCCGGCGCAAAGGACACAAACTGCATGATGACATCCCTCTCCTCCTGGAGCAGGGCCTGGGCGTCGAGAAGAATCACACCCGATTCCTCCGGCGCAATCAGCTCGGGCGGCACCTCCGGCGGCAAAATGAGCCGGCCGCCGATGGCGCCGGCGGGAAATTGGTCGCTGGTGGTAAAGTTAATCTGGAAAAAGCCGAAGCGCTCCGAAGCCACAAAGAGCTGGTACACCGCGCCTTCCTCCAATTGCACGTCGGCCAGCAGGGTGCGTCCGTCGCGGCTGACTTCCAAATCGCCAAAGGACAGCGGTGCGGGGAAAATGCCAAAGTCGAAATCCGGGTCGTCAAACAAAACGCCCACCTGCTCGTTAAAGGTCACCTCCACGCGCGTATCGGTGGGCACGGCGATCTCGCCGGGGGCCGGGAAAGTCGAAGTAATTTCCAAACCGCCACCGCCGAAAATCGGACCTTCAAAACCGCCGGAAACCTTGATACGTTCGGCGGTGGCCACGCCGTTTATGTCGCGGGCGCTGAGGCGCACTTCGTCGCCGGGGAGTATTTCCTCAAGACCAATGGCAAGGCCCGCGGCACTAAAGATCTCGGCATTTTCCGGCACGGTAAAAATAGGACCGCTGAGAAAAATGAGCCCCGCCTCAAAATCTAAGCTCTCCAACGGCGCCACAATTAAATCGGGGCGCGGCGTGGTGGCGCGCAGCGGGTCTACCACGACAATTTTGGTGGCCTGGAGAAATTCAAAAGTGGGGAAGAAATTTACCGCCAGCAGATCGCCCTCCACTAGGTCTTCGATAAAGAGTGGCTCAAAATCGACCCCGACGACTTCGGTAAACGGATCGAGCGCCAGCACCGGCCCGTCGAGTTGCAGCGTGCGCCCCTCCAAATCGACATCGATGACAAAACCGTCCAGATCGCCGGTCTCCACCGGGAAGGAACCCGGTCCTTGGTCCTGTGGGCTGATGACGAGACGAGTGATGGTGTTGTAAAACGGCGTAAAGAAGCCCAGCGGCGAGTGGTTGATGAGGGCGCGTACGCGCGCGCCGCGGAACAGATCGCCCGCGTCGGCCGGCTCTCCCGAGCCGTGCGCCATTTCGGCGTCGATGGCCAAATAGCGAGCGTGTTCGACAGTGATAATCAGATCCCCCTCAACGCCGCCATAATTGCTAAAGAAAATGGTGGGAGAATCGTAAAACTTATTCGGGTCGAAGATCTCAACCGTGCGCGCCACCGGAGGGCCGCCGGTCAGCGACGGCGATTGATTGATGACAATTTCCGTGCCCACAGGGATTTCGTCGATGGCAATCTCGTTGCCGTCGCGATCAAATACTAAGGTTCGGGTCGACAGGGCCACGGGGGGACCGGCAAAGAACACCTCGCGGCTTTCGCCGTTCACCGAAAACACTTCAAAGTCGCCCTCCCAGGCCAAATCCGGCACAAAGTCGAGCCGGGGGTTGCGCACGATTTCGGCGGCAAAGTCGCCCACATCCGTGTGCTGGATGACATAGCGCACGAAGTCGCCGCGCCGCAAGTCCTGCCGCGTCAACACCTCATTGGTCGACTCGTCGCGGATAACCACATCATCGCTGAACCACCGCCTGCCGGAATCGGTGAGGATTTCGTCGCCCTCTACGGCAAAAACATTGGTGGTGAACAGAGGCAGTTGGAAGCCTTCGGGCGGGTATTCGGGGTTGGTCATAATACGCCGCGCCACCGCCACTTGCGGATCGGTCGTAGGCACCGCATCGACCAGGATGTGCACATTGTTCCTTAAATCTTCCAGGCCTATGGCAAATCCTTCAAAGTCTAACAATTCGGTCTGGCCAGTCACCCGCAGACGCACACCCATAAAAACAATCTCGTCAAATTCCTCCACTATACCGCCCACCAGCCCTTCGCCTTCCCACACGTCAAAAAATTCCGTGGGTTGAGGTTTTTCGCCCGGCGCCGGCGGCTTGCCGGCAGCATTAAAACGCAATTCGACAATAAAGTTGGTCGGATCGTGGCGGATCACCGCCTCGGCGAACTCGCCCTGGCGTTGCAAGACCTCCTCAAAGCTGATCTCCTCGCCCAGTTCATCGTCAAAAAGGAAAGCGTCGACGGCGATGGGAATGGGATGGGGATGGAAGGATAAAATTACATCCTCCTCAATTCGGTCGAACGAGGCAAAGAGGAGGTTCGGACTGTCGTAGAAGCGGTCGAAATTCTGAATTTCCACCACCAGTGCCGTCGGCCCTTCGGGGTGTTCCCAATCGACCTCCATGACCAGGGGATCTTCAAAGAACAGGTTGTCGGGGCCAATGGCATTGCCAAAGGCGTCAAAGAATTGAGTTAACTCGTCAAAGCGCATAGGATCGCCGGCAAAGCGCAGCAGGCGAAAATCCGGCTCTATGTCAAAAATGAACCGCGCTTCGTGCCACAGCGGTTCCTCGCTGGGCCCGCCGTCGGGAGGAACGAAGTCTGTCTCGACTTTGACCTCCGCTACAGCCGCGCCAAAATCGCTAAAGAATAGATGCAAGACGACAAAATCGCCCACCTGCACTTCATCCAGCCCGATTTCGCTGCCGGAGGGGTCGCGCACCACGGCCTCCAGCGCTACAAAAAACTCATCCCCTTGCGGCACGATGGCCTGGGAACCGTCAGGCATTTCGGTAAAGCCGCCAAAATAGCCGTCCAGCACCTGAAAGTTGGGCGGGAAGTCGCCGTCGCGCACCACCAGCAGGGCAATCGGCTCACCCGCCGCCGTCCACACCGGCCAGAAGATGAGCTTATCCCCTTCCTGTAACTCTGCCGGGTTAATAACCTCGCCGCTGGGGCCGTCTATGTACTCCGTCTCGTCGACCACGATAACGGACCGCCCCTCCAGTTGAATCACCCCGTTGACCGCATCGATAGCGGCAACAAAACCGGCGACAATTTCGTCGGACGGCGCGCCGAGACCGGGCTGCAGGCCAAAGAAGATTTCGTAATCGATGATATCGGTAATGCCGTCGCCATTGGCGTCGTGTGCTCCATCGCTGGCCAACCACTCGTCAAAAGTCACCGGAGGTTGCGGGAACGGCTCTCCTGGAGGCAAACCAAAAAAGACTTCGTAGTCGACGATATCGACGACGCCGTCCCCGTTGGCGTCGTGCGCTTCGTCGCTAGCAAACCATTCTTCCGGCGTCACCGGGGGCTGAGGGAAAGGCCCGCCCAGGCCACCGCCCAGTGCCAAATCGAGTAAGAGCTCGTAGTCGGCAATGTCGGTAATGCCATCCCCATTGAGGTCTACCGCCTCGTCCGTGTTCAGCCATTCGTCATACGTCAAGGGGGGTACCGGCCCAGCGGGCTCCAGACCAAAGAAGAGCTCGTAGTCAACGACATCGACGATGCCATCGCCGTTGGCGTCGTGCGCATCCTCACTGGCCAACCACTCGTCAAAGGTCACCGGCGGTTGCGGGAACGGCCCGCCCGGCGGCAGACCGAAAAAGAGCTCGTAGTCGGCAATGTCGACGATACCGTCGCCGTTGAGGTCCACCGCCTCATCCGTGCCCAGCCATTCGTCGAACGTCAGAGGCGGCCCAATGGGCTCCAGGCCAAAGAAGATTTCGTAGTCGGCAATGTCGACGATACCGTCGCCGTTGAGGTCCACTGCCTCATCCGTGCCCAGCCATTCGTCGAAGCCAAGGGTGGGGCCAGGCGGTCCTAGCGCAAACAGATCTTCTTCGGGAATGTCATAGAAAATGCCAAAGTCAAGTACGTCGGCGATGCCGTCATCGTTCAAGTCTGCCACGTCTGGGCCATTTAGCCACACGAAAATATCAAAGTCGAAAAATTCGACCACTCCATCTCCATTAAAATCCGCTGCGTCGGGGCCGGATGCCCACTCGTCAAAATCCAGTGGCGGCTGGGGCGGTACCCCCTGTTGATCGGTCCAAATAAAATAATCGTTGAAATCGACCAAGCCGTCTTCGTTCAGATCCTCTCCATCGGGCCCACTTATCCATGCGAAGGGATCAAAAACGTAGTAATCGATCTCGTCCACCACGCCGTTGCCATCTAAATCCTGCGCCTCGGGACTATCCAACCACTCGTCAAAAGTAAATGCGGGCAACGGCTTTTCGCCCGGCGGCAAACCAAAGAAAAGCTCGTAGTCGGTTATATCGACCACGCCGTCGCCGTCGAGATCGTCCGCTTCCTCGCTGGCCAACCATTGGTCAAACGGCGGCGGCGGACGACGCTCCGCCTCTTCTTCAAACTCCGCCAGGCGGTTGCCCATATCTTCGTGCTGACGATTGATATCTTCCCGACGACGGTCGTCCCAGTAGGCCTCGCTTTCGCG
>CAXGRO010000235.1:0-8374 GCA_964012055.1 uncultured bacterium | reverse complement strand
TGAGCGGCGAGGTCCCCCCCAAGCCGCGTTACAGGCAAACGCCATTTATTTCTCACCACCCGTGCGTGCGATGCCCTTCCACCGGAAACCACACCAAATCCACCACCACCGACAACGTCACCCCCATCACATACCCAATAGCCAACCCATAAAAGAAAGGCTTGCCGGCCCGATAAAGCCGCACGCCGCCATAGCGCAGCAACACCAATTTGACCACCCACACTAAGAAGAGATTAAACCAGTAAATCCAGGTGCCAAACGTGTACTGGAAAGCCAGCCCCACCGGGTGCAAGGGAAACCAGTGGAAGCGCCCGCGCAAAAAAGCGATAAGGCCGGCCTCAAACCACCCCGTCAACCACACGCCCCACTTGCCAAAATCCGGCTGCGTCGGCTCGTTGAGCTTGCGCGCCAGATCGCCAAAGCTGTCGGAGTAGAGGTCCGTGCGGCCGCCGGTAAAAACCGTGCCGCCCTGATCGTAGGCCAGATCGAGGGTGGCTCCCGCCGCCGTCAAAAAACCAATAGGGAAGGCCACAAAAACCACCGCCGTCACCCAGCGCGGCTGGTCGCGTAAAGAGAAAAAACGCAGGTGGTGGGCAATGGCCGGCCAGGCCGGAATGCGAAAAGTGCCAAAGAAGATATTGCTGGTAAATATCTTAAATGCCACCATACTCTGTGACGATAGGTACGTCGTGCCGATCAATTCGACTACAAAGGACTCGCCCTTGATGTGCGGTTTATTGGGGAAGAGATAGGCAAAGCCCGTGGCGGCAATCAATTTGATGGTGACAAAGTAAGTCAGCGACATCAGCGCAAAAGTCCCCAGCGCCACCGCCAGACTCATGCCCAGCGCCATGGCCCAGCCCACCACCCAGGCGGCAGACAGTACGAGTCCGACTATAGCCAGGCGATAAAGCACCACCTCGCGCGCCTCGCCCTGCCCATAGCGCACCTGACGCCACACCTGGCGCAAATGACGCCGCGCCAACCACACCGACCACACGCCAATAAAAACCAGGGCGCCGTAGCTCTCCATGTAGAGAATTTCGCGCGCCTGAATCTGCTGCCCAGACTCGCCCACGCTAAAGCCCAAACGCTGCATAGTGCCCTGCTTGAACACCGCCAGCAGGTGGAAAAACACCAGGCTGCCCAGAATGTCCACCGGGCAAAGGTAGGTCACGGCCAGCACCAGCGGCATGACGCGAAAGAAGAGGATGGGTAAATCCTGGCCCAGCGGCACCTCGTAGAATTTCCAGTAGAGTTCAACTGGCGGCAGGCCCGGAGTGAAATACGTGATCACATTGTAGACGATGGGCACAAAAACCGCGGCAAAGCCGATCCAGAACGGCCGCGAGCGAAAGATTTGGGGCACGCCGCGACCGCCGTCAAAACCTTCCGTCAGATCCAGCGGCATCTGAGCTAACGGAAAGGTCAATTTCTCGTGCTCCACCCACTGGCGCTGGAAGATCAGCATCAGACAAAAACCAAAGACCACCATGCCCAGCGACACCCCCAACCACTGCGCCAGGGGCCACACCCAGCCGTCCCACGGCAGCGCCTGCCCCTCGGCCAGCCCAAACCAGAAGGTGTCGATCACCCGGCTTGACGACTCGGGAAAAACGTGCCACGGCATCATGTCGAAGAACAGCTCCGCCCACTGGTTTTCGGGCGTGGCAAAGTAGACGGGACCGGCCAGGGTCAAGGTCCAGTAATTCATCCAGCCCAATTGCGGGATAGTACCCACAATCCACAGCATCGAGAGGATGGTCAACAACTCGCCCTGGTTCAGCGCGACGCGCGGCCACAGCCACTTACAGGCCGTATTGGCAAAGAGCCACAGGGCAAAAGGCATGAACACCGCCATGGGAAATTGCGAGTGCACGTAACTGCCCACCCGCATGCCCTGTCCCACGTAGACGATGTAGAGAAAGGAGAAGACGATGGTGAGAGCGCCCAAAACCACAGCGCGGGCTGTGATGCGCGGCGCGCCCGGGTTAAATTTTGTATCCGAGTTGTCCATTATCTTATCTTACCATCCGTGCATGTGGTGCCCGCCGCTGGGGAACCACAACAGGTCCACCACCGCCGCCAGTGTCACGCCCGCCACGTAGCCAATGGCCAGGCCGTAGAAGAAAGGTTTGCCGGCGCGAAAAGCTTTTACCCCACCGTAGCGCAGCAGCGTCAGCTTGGTGATCCACACCAGGAAGAGGCTGAACCAGTAGAGGCGCAGGCCAAAAGTACTCTGAAAAGCCAGGCCGATGGGGTGCAGGGGAAACCAATGGAAGCGCCCGCGCAAAAAGGCGATGAGCCCCGCCTCACCAAAACCAAATGACCACACCACCCACTTACCCAGGTCGGGCAGCATGGGATTGTTCGTCAAATGCACCATGTCCTCAAAAACCCAATTGGCCTTGCCGCCCAAAAAGAGACGACCGCCTCCGTCATAGGCCAGTGCCACAGTGACCAGGGCCGCCGTCAAAAATCCGACGGGAAAGGCGATCAACACCAGCGCCGTCACCTTGCCCAGCTGCCGCTCCAGCGAAAAGATACGCAGCAGGTGAGGCAGCGCCGGCCAGGCTGGAATGCGAAAAGTGCCGAAGAAGGCGTTGCTGGTGAACACCTTGAAAGCAACCAATCCGCGCGACGACAGGAAGGCCGAGCCGACCAGCTCGATAATGAAGGATTCACCCTTGATGTGCGGTTTGTTGGGCAGCAGGTAGGCAAATCCGGTGGCAGCTACCAGTTTGGCAATGACAAAGTAAGTCAGCGCCATCAATAGAAAAGCGCCCAGGGCCGCCGCCAAACTCATGCCCAGCAGCACGCCCCAGCCCACCACGTAGGCGCCCGAAAGCACCAGCCCGGCCAGCGCCAGGCGGTAGCGCACCACCTCCTGCGCCGCGCCAACGCCGCTGCGCACCATGTGCCACACCTCGCGCAAATGGCGCCGCGCCAGCCACACCGACCAGGCGCCGATGAAAACCAGGGCGCCGTAGCTCTCCATATAAATGATGTTCTGCACCTCGGGCTGTTGCCCGGCAGCGCCCACGGCGAACCCCCCAATGGAAAAACCAACGCGCTCCATAACCGCCCGCTTGAACACGGACAGCCAGTGGAACACCACCAGGCTGCCCAATATGTCCACCGGGCACAGGTAGGTGAGGGCCAGAATCAACGGCAACACTCGTATGGTAAAACGAATGTCTTGGGCAAAGACGAGATCGTACTGATCCCAATAGACCCCCAGCGCAGGTAAGCCCGGCGTGAAAAATGTGACGATATTGTAGAGGATAGGCACAAAAACTGTGGCAAACCCCATCCAAAACGCCGGCGCCCGCAAAAACGCCGGCACCCGGTCCTTGCCGTCAAACCCCTGGGTCAAATCCAGCGGCATTTGCGCCAGCGGAAACGTCAACTTCTCGCCCTCCACCCACTGCTTGTAGAACAGCACGACCAGGCAAAAACCAAAAACCACCATACCCAAAGACACCCCTAACCACTGGGTAATGGCACCTATCCAGCCGTCCCAGGGGATGGTCGCCCCGTCGGCCAAACCAAACCAGAACGGGTCGATCACCGGCTTGGAAGTGTCGACAAAGACATGCCAGGGCAGGAAGTCGAAGAACACCTCCTCCCACTGATTTTCGATGGTGGCAAAATAACTCGGCGCCGCCACAATCGAAGTCCAATAGGTCATCCAGCCCAGCTGCGGGATAGTGCCCACCACCCAGAGCATGGCGAAGATGGTGAGCAATTCTCCCCGCTTGAGAGCCAGGCGCGGCCAAACCACCTTGAGCGCCGTATTTAAGAACAGCCACAGCACAAAGGGGATGAACGCCGCCATGGGGAATTGCGAATGCACATAGCTGCCCACCCGCAACCGCTGGCCCACGTCCACAATAAAATAGAACGTGGCGACGATGGTCAGGGCGCCCAACAGGATGGCACGCCAGGTAATGCGCGGCGCCGCACCGGAGACTGCGTCTCCCCCTTCTTCTACTTGAGCAAAGGTCAAACCCGCTCTTGTCCTATCTCCCAATATCTAAGATCTTAACCTACAGGCGGCGCCGGAAAACGCATTTCTCTCACCGCGGCCAACGCCGACAAGATACTACAGACGCGACCCAGCGAGCAAGTTCATTCACCCCTATGGCCCAACGCCAGGAGCGAGAGCCAATGAGCGAGAACAGCGAACTTTTCACGGCGGCAGAAATAAGAAAACGACTCTCGATTTCCACCTTCGTATTCTACGGCTACCAGCCCGTCGCGCAGCGGGCGCTAGCCGAGCTGGCGCGCCACGGCATCGAACAGATCGAGCTTTTGGAAAGCCCGGACCAGTTCGACCTGACCGACCATCGCTCGGTGGGGTGGATCGCCGAAACGTGCCGCGATCAGGGCATTCGGATTGCGGCGTACCACTGCTGGAAGACGCACTTCGACGACGTCGACAGCGAAGCGGCGCGCGTTGAGCGGGTAGACCGCTGCCGCGCCCAGGTCGACACCCTGCTCGACGTGGGCGGCACCCTGTGGGCCTCCCACATCGCTGCCGCCGTCCCCGCCACGGCCAGGTCGTTAGAGGAGCTGGCGCGCCACGCGGAAGGCACAAACGCGGTCCTGGCAGTGGAAAACTTCAAGACCAATAAACCCGGCACCTGCCGCGTCGAAGACCGGGTGCAATGGCTCGACCAAATCGATCTGCCCCACGTCGGCATGCTGCTGGACGTGGGGCACGTGCTGGACCCCAACGGCGTCAACCCGATGACCGTTGCCGGCGGGCCGGCGCGCGTGCTGCAATTGTGCGGCCACCGGCTGCGCCACCTCCACCTGCACGGTTTTAAAGAAAACAAAGACCACTTTCCACCGTTAGTAGAAGGCGACCAGATCCAGTGGCGCGAACTTTTCCAGGAGTTGCGCCGCCTCAACTACCAGGGCCTCTTCAATTTTGAACCGCGCGGCATCCCCTGGCACCGCGATTCCATCGAACACACCGAGCGCGCCCCGGAGACCATCGCCCAACTGGCCGATGCCGCACCCAACTAGAACGCCACGGAAAAGAGCTTGGCCCGCGCCAGGCGGACGCGCAGCGACAGCGGGCAGCCTTTGAGCTCTTCCAAATCGCGCCGCCCTTTCCAGGTCACTACCTGCGCAATCTCGTCACCCGCCAGCACGTCGCAATCGTCCAGGCCAAATCCTTCGATCTCTTGCAGCGGCGAGGCCGGCGTCGTGGGCCGATGCGCCAGGCCGATCTTGACCCAGCCGCCCTGTTCGGTCTGGAAGTTGAGGCGCAATTCCACCCCCTCGCAGAGCCGCTCCACCGTGGAAAAACGCCCTTCGATCGGCGCTTCCAGGGCCATCAGGCGATCGGGTTTCCACAACGCCCAGCGGTACTCGCTCACCGGTTTTTCGGCGGTGGAGAGGAATTTCCCGCCGCCGTCGTGGCGCTGGTAATAACACAGCAATGGCAGCCCCCACTCGTCGCCGACGGGCACCATATTGGGACTGGCGTACACGGCGCCGTACTCGCCGTCTTCAGTTTCGCGCGTGATGATGGGCTGGCGCTCGCTGCGGTGCCACAGCCAGCCGTCGCGGCTGTTGGCCAGTTGGATGTCCAGCGTCGAAGAGAGCCGGTGGTAGATACTGGGGAACATGAGGTGGCGCCCGCTGCCCGGGCAGCGGCAATAACACGACGTGTAGATGTCCTCATCGGGCGCGTCGCGCTCGTCGACGGTGAGCACCAGCCGGGTGGGGTGCCAGTCGCCAAACGCCTTGCCGCCGGTGCGCCGCACCGAGCGCCGCCGCTCCAAATTGCCGCGTAAATAGGCCACGTATTCGCCGCTGTCCTCGTCGTAGGCGGCAATGTTCTGGGTGTCGAGCTGGGTGTGGGCCGCGTCGTACAGGGGTCTTTCCAGCACCGTCCAGCGCAGCCCGTCCGGCGACACGGCGCCGCGCAGCAAATGCCTTATATCGGCCTCGGCGTCTATTTCTTCGGGCGCGTAGCCGTTCAGTTCCATGGCGCGGCGCACCTCGCGGATCTCCTGTTTGGTCTGGCGGTCGTTGGGCACCGGCTGGCCGCGGCGGTAGAGCTGACCACGGGCCTCAATAGCTTTGTAGCGCTTCTCATCAGGCGCCGTAGGATCGCGGAAGAGGGAGTGGATATTAAAAAAATGGTGGTCGCAAATAATGTTATTGGCCGTCGAACCCTGGTGCTCGTACAAGCCCAACTGGGGAAATTCCCAATTAAAGCCGTCTGCGCTCTCGGCGTAGCGTTTAAAACTCGCCCCGGGCTCGCCAATCCGCTGGTCGTACCACAAGCGCAGCCGGCCCTCCTCGTGCAGCACCATCATGTGGCTCAAATTGTTCTCTTCCCAGGGCGGATCCGGCCGCATAAAAACCTCGGACTTGCGCGCCGGCTGTACTGCGAGGCGAATGCCCTGCGGCGGGTCCTGGAGCCAGGCGCCACCGGCCTCGTCGCGACCAGCCTGCCCGGGCCAGATGCCGAACCAGTCCATAAACGGCTGCGCAACTAAAGGTGGTTGGCTCATATCAACTCTTCTCCATGAAGCAAGTTCGCACAAGATTATAGAATCCGCCCGGGATTCAAAAAACACAATAGGCAAGGCCGCCACCCGCAAACGCCACCAAGTTACCTCGCCGAACACTCAACCACCACATTGACAATCCCCGCCGCACTCTATATATAACTACACCGCAAAAGCAAATGACAATGACACGTATCTTTCTCTTCCTGCTGCTGGCCGCTGCCGCCGATCTCCACGCCCAGGCCAAAGACGCAACGGCCGCCATCGCTATGGCGCTCGACAACGGCGAGCGATCGTTGGACAAGGGCGACCTAGACGGCGCCGTGCACGCCTTCCGTCGCGCCATTCAACTCGAACCCGACAACATCGCCGCCCAGCTCAACCTGGGCGTCGCCCTTTTCCGACGCGGCGACGCCAACGGCGCCGTGCGGCAGTTCAACACCGTTTTGCGCCTCGACCCCAACCACGCCCCGGCCCACGACCACATCGGCACGTTGCTCTACGCCCAAGGCGATGTAAGCAGCGCCGTGCACGCCTTTCGGCGCGCCATTCAACTCGACCCCGCTTTCGCCCAGGCCCACAGCGATCTGGGTGCTGTGCTCTACGCCCAAGGTGATACCGCCGGCGCCATCAAAGCGCTGCGCCAGGCCGCGGCCCTCGACCCAGACCACCTCCAGACGCACTACAACCTGGGACTGGCCCTCAAAAAGAAAGGCGATCCCAGCGGCGCCGAACGCATGTACCGCCACGCCATCCGACTCGATTCCACCTACGCGCCGGCGCGCTACAGCCTGGCACTGCTGCTCAGCGAGCAGGGCGACGACGCCGGCGCCGTGGCCCAGTACCGCGACGTCATCCGCCTGCAACCAGACCACGCCAGCGCCCACAACAACCTGGGCCACCTGCTCTACACCCACGGCGACGTCATCGCCGCCGTACGCGCTTTCCGCCGCGCCCTGGAGGTTCGGCCCAACTACGCCCAGGCCCACTTCAACCTGGGGCTGGCCCTCAAGAAACAGGGCGATATCCCCGGCGCCGTGCAGGCCTTCCGCCGCGCCCTGCGCCTGCGCCCCGGCCATTTGCGCGCTTACAATCACCTGGGCGCCGCCCTCTACTCCGGCGGCGACATCGCCGACGCTGAGCAGACCTACCGGCAGGCCATAAGCCTCAAACCCAACTTCGCCGGCCCCCACTTCGGCTTGGCCACCATCCTGCAGGAACAGGGCGACACGGCCGGCGCCCTGCGCCACTACCGCGCCATCGTGCAATCCGGCGACGACGAACACCTGCAGAGGATGGCCGCGCAAATCATCCGCGCCATGGGCGAAGAACCGTAATATCGTCCGCCATCACAGACCAGATGCAACAGCGTCGCCCTCCCGGTAAATAGCGCAAAATGCGCCCGAGGTTCGGGACCTATTCACCGCTTTACCTCGACCAGTTCCCTGCCTTCTTCTGCGATCACAAAATGATCTGCGACCACCCCCACATGCGTATCAACCGCCCCGCCGGGCCAGCGAATTTCTAGCGTATCGACGACAGCCTGTCGCTCCAGACCAAAACTGAGCCACAGGCTGTGGTGCGATAAATAACTTGCACCGGCGCGCACTTCCCGCATCTGCTGCCACCCCCCAGCCACCAGGCGCACCCGAGCGCCAATCCCGTCGCGGTTACTCTGCACCCCCCGGGTGCGCAACGCCAGCCAGTGGTGGGCGCTGGCCGTGTCGTTGCGCAACAGCGCCGGCAAATCGTTTTTATTGGTGATCAAAAGATCTGGGTCGCCGTCGTTGTCCCAGTCGCCAACGGCGGTGCCACGGCTCGATTTGACGGCCTGCATGCCG
>CAXGRO010000234.1:0-8411 GCA_964012055.1 uncultured bacterium | reverse complement strand
AGTTGCTGCGCGCCCCGTGCCAGACGCGGGTGTTCCACACGTACATGGTGCCGGCCGGGCAGGTGGCCCAGATTTTGCCGCGCATGTGGTGATAGGCGGTGATTTCCGAGGTGCGCACGTTGCGGTACTGGGTGCCCGGCACCAGGAAGGTGCCGCCCATTTCGTCGGTGGTGTCGGCCGGGAAAAGTGACAATTGGATGTCGAAGTAGTTGTCGCGAAAGTCGATGACCGAGTCCTGGTGCATGTCGGGGCCGCGGGTCTGGTTGCCTTTGACCAGGTGGGCGGCGTGGTGGTCGTAGAGGGGGTCGGGGCCCACCAGGGAGTGGATGAGACCCTGCACCTGGGGAAGGCGGAAGGCGTCGCCCAGGGCGGTGCCTTTGGGCCAGGTTTCTTCAAAGGGGGTGCCCACGGCCAGATAGCCTCTATTGTTTTGCATTTCTTCGAGGCAGGCTTCGCACAGGTCTCTGGGGACCATTTCTTCAAATTTTAAATAACCCGAGGCGACAAAACTCGCCATTCCTTTTGATGTGAGGCGGTTCTCTATCATGATGAGGCGTCTTCCTCCTATTCCTGCAATTCGTTGAATTTAGATAGTACGATTTGATAGGGTAGGGGCCCTAGCTCGTAGCCCTCCTGGGGCGAGCGGTGTTTGAGTTCCGACATCTGGATGACTTGCCAGCCGTCGCGCATGGCGGCCATGGCGTTTTTGTAGGGGGGGTCGTCTTCGGCGATGAGTTCGGGGATTTCGTCGCCTTTGGAGGCGTCGTACTGGGCCCAGGCGCCGATGCTGGCGTTGAGGGCGGGGGTGGATTGAAACAGTATCAGGATGTCTTGAACGGCGGGCATGCACAGACCTTTAGATAAAATGGGGTTGAGATTATTTCTGTCTATCAAGATAAGCAAAGACAGAGATGGAGGGAACCAGGGATTAATAAATCACCTGGTTCCCTATTGAGGTCGGCGCAATGAGCGGGGTCAAAAATTTATAGTGCTAAGAGTTGGCCACTTTCCTGCCGGATAAAGGCGTCGGTTGTCGAAGCCAGCCGCTTGTAGAAGTCGGTCTCGGCGCCAGCGCAGACGCGCTGGGCAAATACCGGTATCCATGCCGCCAGGTGGGTTTGCAGGAAATCGTCCAACCGGCATTGCCACTGGGTGGCTGCTGTAATATTGCCCGCCTCCAGTAGCTCGTTCTCTCTGAATAAGAGGAAGTAAGCGTACTCCAATTCAATGGCAATGTGGTCGGGCGGTTCCTGGAGTACGATGCTCAGGCCGTCTTCTTCATAGCGCCTTTTCGCGTCCAGGGTAGAGTCGCCGTATAATAGTTTCTCCTCTTCGAGATATACCGATCCATAGGGGGGGACTAAGACTTCAAAAGGCCCGACGAACAGGGCGGCGTAGTCCTTTTGCAATTCGACTAAATTTAGAACCTGGTCGGGCGCAAAGCCGAGGAGCGAGGCGGGGTTGGGGGTGCTGGCGCCGTCGCGCAAGTCTTGCAGTAGCTAATCCGTCGGTGGGTAATAACATGCGCCGCGCAGCCTGTACAGCGCTGCTCGCGCCTTTGACGATTCAGGTGACCGCCGCGCAGCCATTACACTTTGACTACTTTCACGCGCGTTACGCCGTAGAAAGCGTAGAGCCGCTCAGTCGGTCGTAATCGGCGGGAAGAATGTCGTTGTTGTTGCCGCCCCGCGGTGCCTTGCCGAACTCGCTGGTGGCCACCCTGCCGTAGGACCAGTGTCCCTGGCCGTAGCACTTGGCCACCGTGCCGGGCGCCCTCCCACAACTTGGCAGTGCATTGCAGTTCGCCGGTGGGCGATATGATCCTGACCTGGTCGCCGTTTTTAATTCCCAGTCGCTCGCCGTCAATCGGGTTAATTTTGGCGACGTCTTCCCAGGGATCGTCGCCCGGGTCGAGGTCTTTAAAATCCTGGTACCAGGTGCAGTTGGCGGAGCGGCCTTCGCGGTTGAGACGCGACTTATAATCCACAAAGATCAGCGGATACTCCGCCTTATTGCCCCAGACCTTGGGCTCCTCGTAGTGCGGCACAAAGGCCCGCTCGCCGGCGGCGAAGTATTGGGCAGTTTGCAAGATATCGTCGACATTGGTGTGGTGTTTTTTGGCGTGCTTTTCGAGTTCTTCCCGCAAAGTTTCCGAGAAGAACTCGAACTGGCCCGTCTTGGTTTTCATCTTGCCCCAGCGCTTGCGGAAGGGGTAGGGGTCGGAGTTCCACACGCCTTTCGCCCGCAAGTCTTCCCAGTCGGCAAATTTATCGCCGCCCTTGTGCATTTGCGGGTCCCACAAAACCCGCATGGTGTGTTTGAGTGAATAGAGCGCGAATTGCTTTTCGTCCTGTGCCGACTGCCCGGTTTCGGGGTCTTTAATTTCTTTCAGATAGTCGCGCAGATAGGTAAAGCCTTTCTCGGCCAGCTTTGCGCCGATGAGCCAGGGCACCTCCGTCTCGTCGATCTTGACATCCCACATCGGTTCGATCACCGGCTGGTTGAGGGTGATGTGGGTGCGGCCGTTGGCCATGGAGGGGTACAGGCCCCACTTCTCGTATTTGTGGTGCGCCGCCGGCAGGACGATGTCGGCAAACCAGGTGAACTCCGAGGCGTGCGTGGTCACGTGTGTTAAGGTGGGTATTTTGGCCAGCGCCCGGTGCCACCGTTCGGTTTGGGGCGCGGAAAAGGCAAAATTGTTGAAGTAGCCGAGCGCGACTTTGATGTCGTAGGGATCTGCGTCTATAATCGCGTCGGCGCAGCGGTTGGTGACCACGCCGCCGCCCGGTTTGCCGCCCTTGAGGGCGGGGAATTCCTTGGTGCCCCGGTGGTCGATTTTCTCGTTCTTGGCTCCCTTTTTGGCGATGTCGTCCATGAACGGCTTGTAGTCGGGCCATTTGTCCATGAATTTCTTATTGCCCTTCATGGTGCCGCCCACGTTGTCCACCGAGCCGACCAGCCCGTTTAGTGCGTGCGCCTCCATGGCGGTGTAGGCGTCGCGCACCTGCATCGCCGGGCCGCCGCCGACCCACGAGATGGCACGGGGTGCAGCTTTGGCAAAGTCGATGGCCACGGCGCGGATGCGGTCGGCCGGCAGGCCGGTCTTTGCCGCCGCCCACGCGGGCGTTTTGTTCTTCAACTCGAGGTTCCACCACTTGACCAGGCCGCTGGTGTAGTTCTCCTCAAATAACTCTTCATCTACCCTTTGCCCGGCGGCAAAGCGGTTGATGCCGTCTTTAAAATCGCCAACGAAGGGTTTGTACCACAAATCCTCTGCGAGAATGGTGTGGGCTATGGCTACGGCCAGGGCGCCATCCTGGCCCGGCTCGATGGGGAATCACTCGTCCGCCTTGGAGGCGCTGGAAGACAGACGCGGGTCGATGGCGACGACAGTGGCCCGGTCCAGCACATTGCCCCAGGCGCTGGAATAGAAAGAGACCTGCCGGTTGGCGGCGATCGGGTCGGCGCCCCAGAGGAGCATGTAGTTGGTATTGAGGACGTCGTACTGCCTGTAGGTCCACTCGCCTTCGGTGTAATAGGCCCCAAATTTTCCGCCTCGGCGCAGATGGCGCTGTGCGATATATTGTTGGGCGAGCCGATGATCTGGGTCATGTTCTTGTAGATGATGTCGCGCATGTAGGAGTAGCGCCCACGCCACAGGACGTACTTGTGCGTCTCGCCGGTGCGGCGCAGTTCCATGATACGGTCGGCTATGGTGTCCAGCGCTTCGTCCCAGGTTATGGGCACAAAGCCCGGATCTTCCTCTTTGCCTTTGCGGGGATTGGTCCGCTTCATGGGGACCTTGATCCGGTCGGGGTCGTAGACCTGTTGCAGCGACATGTGGGAGCGCACGCACGAATTGATGCCGTTGACCTTAGAATAGGGGTTTCCCCGCACTTTGATGGCGCGGCCGTCTTCGACGTAGATCTGGGCGGCGCACCAGGAGGTGCGCCCCTGGCAGGTGGTGGGTCGCCACTCGCCGCGCTCAACAGCGGGCGGCGCCTCTGGCGACGCGGCGAAGGCTTTTAGCGCGGGAGCAACTCCCAGGCCAATTCCAGAAGCGGTTCCGGTGATGGCCGTGTTCCGCAGAAACTATCGACGTGTGACGTTAGTGCTCATCGCAGTTTCCTCCCTGACTTAGGAGTTTCCTTTGGTGCTCTTGTAAGAAGCCGTCTTAAAAAGGTTGTTTCTTGCTATTGAGCGGTTTGAGTATGGGGCGGGCGTTAAAGCGATTGCGGGCGATCAGATAAGTGAAACCTCCCAGGGAAGCGATATCGACTTCGCCTTTTTAGAGAAATGCGAGTGCGTCTTCGTACGTTTTCCCCAGTTTCAATTCAAATTGGTACGGCGTACGGTTGCTGAGGTAATCCATCATTGGCTGGTAGTTCCGGTACATTAGGACGGGATTGTAGCGCGCGATGATGCCAAAATGAATCATAGTTTGATTGCTTGAGGCCGACACATTGGCCGGGAGAGAGTTTGCATTATCTCGATCCGCAGTACTGCTGCAGGCGGCGAGATAGATCCAAAAAGTACATATGGATAGAGTAGTTTTCATCTCTGGCCTTTGACGCGCGCAAGTAATCTGATGCTTGTATGCGAGCGCAGTGATCGCTGCCGGAATGCGCATCCCTCAAAATTGTACAGCAAGAACCATACCCATTCTGATGTATGGTTTATAATATGTTGATTATTATTTGTTTATGATGAAAAATGAGATAAATATTCGGTGCTGAGAATTGCTATACAGGCGACATCCACGTCCCACCTAACACAGATAGTAGATCGCGTGGAATTTCTTTAACATCCTCACAAATATCAGCCAAAAGACACGAGCGTTGTCACGAATCGGCTGCCTCGCTGTCGGCCAGCCCCAGGCCGATGAGGCGGTCGGCGTTGCGCCAGAGGATTTTGTCGACGATCTCGGCACTGATGTGCCCCTCGTCTTGCTGTTGCTTTAGCCATTCGATGTGCTGGAAGTCGAGTTCTACGTCGGTGTGGTCGAGGCCCAAAAGCAGGCGGTCCTGGAATTCGTCGACAAATTCGTAGGTGAAGGACGGGTCGCGGGTGAGGGCGTTGTAGCCCGAGCCGGCCGACAGATCGCCGCACAGGTTGGGGTACTGGCGGAATAAGCGCACCAAAGTTCCGCCCGGGGCGACGGGGGTGTTACTGTAACCTTCTTTGGTGGCGGCGGTCAGGTCGCCGCTGATTTCGCTCCAGAAGGCGGAACTGTGGCCGAAGAAGGTGAGCTCGGGGAATTGCTGCAGGGCCTTTTCGAAGCGCGGGAAACCCGCTTCGTCTATGAGGCCGTAGGTGATGGCTTCGGGAGGCGAAGTGTGGAAGGTGACGGGCAGGCCGGCGTCTTGGCAGGCGGCGAAGAGGGCCCACAGACGCGGATCGTCCCAGTAGACCCGGCTGGTCAATTCGCCCACGCCCTTGACGCCGTGCTCTACGTACTGGGCCAAGACGTCGGCAAAGCGCTCCTGGGTACGCCAGTCGGCGCGGCGTACGTCGATGTCGGCGAAAGGGATGAAGCGGTCGGGATAGAGGCGGACGATGTCGAGGACTTCGCCCAGGCTCTGGCGCTCGCCCACGGTTTCGGCCGAATTGAGTTGCAGGATGACGGCCTTGTCGATGCCTTTTTCGTCCATGCGGCGTATTTGTTGCTCGGCCGACATGAAGGGGCGGGGGGCGTTGGTTTTTTTGAGGATGGGCCAGCGCAGTACGTGGGCGTGGACGTCGATGATCAATGTTCTCTACCTGTGTTGGGGCCAACGCAGGCCATGCGCATGGGGGGGTAGTGGGTGCCCAGCATGGCGCGGTCGTCGGTCTGGTGAATGCGCTGCCAGATGAGCTGCATCATTTGCCGGCAGCGCTCGGGTGGGTGGCGGCGACGTTGCGGGTTTCGTAAGGGGCGGCCGCCAGGTCGTATAATTCATCGTAATCAAAGCCGTTAAAGACGAACTTCCAGTTATCTTGCCATAGGACGCGCTGTTCTACGGTAAAGCGGCAGCCGTGGTTTTCGCCGTAGGCGGTGCCGTTGTCGCCGCCGGGGTTTTGCAAAAGGTGGGCAAACGAGCGCGAGTCTGGAACGGGGATGGGCGCGGCGTCGGCGACTTCGAGCAGGGTGGGGCACAGGTCGGCAATGCCGACGCAGGCGGTGGATTGGGTGCTATGGGCGATGTCTGGTCCGGCCATGATGAGCGGCACGTTGTAGATTTCTTCGAAGGTGCCAAAATTGTGATTGTCGAAGCCGTGGGCGCCCAGGTAGCGGCCGTGATCGCTCAGTACGATAACGACGGTATTTTCGATTGCTCCCGCTGTTTCCAGGCGGTCCAGCAGGCGGCCGAACTGGGCGTCGAGTTCGGTGATAGCGGCGTAGTAGACGGCGCGCTGTTCGCGCCACTGGTGCTCGGTGGTGTCTTGCCAGATCTGGTGCTGGCGGCGGTACAGCGCCGGCCGGTCATCCAGGTCGTCGTTGAGATTGGGGGGCAGCTGGATGTGGTCGACGTCGTACTGGGCAAAGGCTTCGGCGCCGGCGATTTCGGGGGTGTTGGGTTCGGTAAAGCTGACGCAGCAGGCCCAGGGCGCGTCGGCGTTTAGGGCGTCGTCGAGAAAGTCGAGTGTATTATTGGTAGTGAGGCCGATGCGCCGTTGTTGGGGCGACACATTGGTCACGGCGTAGTGCAGCACCCGGTTGTAGCCGTGGGGTTGTTCCAGGTAGTGGGCCAGGACGGCGTCTTCCAGCAGCTTGTCGACGGCGGCGATTCCTTCGCCAAGCTGGCGCTGCGCCGCGATCTGGTCGCAGCCGTTGACCTGCCAGCCAAAATCTTCCAGGCGGTTTGTGCGCTCGATGTGCCATTTGCCAAAGTAGCCGGTGCGGTATCCCGCGTCGCCCAGGCGCTGGGCCCAGTGTGGGTGTTGGGTGCGCAAACAGCACTGGTCGTCGTCGACGCAGTGTTCCACCTGCAACACGCCGTGGTTGTGGGGCAAAAGTCCGGTCATCAGGCTGGCGCGCGCCGGCGAGCAGATGGGGGTGGTGGTGTAGCAGCGCTCAAAGCGGATGCCGCGGGCTGCCAGCCGGTCGAAGTTGGGCGTGAGACACTGGCTGTCGGGCTGTACCACGGTGGCCGGCATGGCGTCGGGCAAGAACATCAGGATGTTGGGTTGGTTTTTGCTCATGGTGATGCGTCAAATCTCAAAGTAGTGTTGCCACACCTTGCGGATGCCGGCGATGGTCTCGTCGACGTTTTGCTCGGTAAAACGAAAATCGATAGGCAGCCGCATCACCTGCCGGATGATCTCGTCGGCAACCGGGCAAGGCCATTCGTCGTATTCGTCGTATTCGACGTCGGTGAGAAAATGCGGGGGCACTCGGCGGTCGGCAAAGAATTGTTTGTCTTTGATTACGGTCTGGTGCAGGTTGCCTTCGTCGAGCGCCTCCAGGACGTACTGCTTTTCGAGATCGCTGTAGCGGTTGGGGCGGTTGTAGGGCGTCGTTCTTGGATTTGGGGCCGCCGTCGATTGCCAGTTGGCTCATGGGGCAGTGTATTTTCGATTGATTGGTGGGTAGCGGCGTTAAATGCTATCAACAATATAGGGGGACGGCCGCAGTGGTATCAAGATGTGAATATTGGGACAGCTGAATAAGCGCCCCTTTGGACTTGTACAAAAATCCCATCCCGCGCGACCAGATGTTCTGGAAGGGGTAGCCTAAGCGAGAGAATTCTTAGATCAACAGCGCGTATTGACACCGGACCTGGCTGCTGGTATTGTTGGGGCGGAGCCCGCTCAGGGCTTGAGTTTTATATCTGTTTTAGCTTTGTGAGCGGCGCATAATTTCGATAAGGAGATATCACATGCGACAAGGTAAATTTAAGCTGTCCATGGTACTGGGCCGGAGCCCCAAAGAACATCCCGAACGCGTCAAGGCCTGCCTGCACATGGGCGTTAGGCATTGCGTCACCGGGCCGCCGCTCGAAGACATCGGCCGCGATCAATACGAGGCGGCGATGCGGCAGCAAAAGGAAGAGTGGGCCGACGCCGGTTTTTCCATTCCCGTGTACGAGACCATGATGCCGGTGCGCGGCGACCACATCCGCCACGGCACGCCGGGCCGGGAGGAAGAACTGCTCAATTTTATCGCCGCCATCGAAGCCATGGGCAAGGTGGGCATTCCGGTGCTGTGCTACAATTTGGGCGAAGGCGGATCGCGCACGGACTGGGTGCCGGTGCGCGGCGGCGCCATTTCATCGCAGTTCGATTACGCCGCCTCGAATGATGAGCTGCCTTTTGAGGACGTGCTGAGCGAAGAACAGCTGTGGGACAATTTGGCCTGGCTACTGGAGCGCATCGTGCCCGTCGCCGAGAAGGCCAATATCCGCCTGGGCTACCACCCCAACGACCCGCCC
>CAXGRO010000233.1:0-8414 GCA_964012055.1 uncultured bacterium | reverse complement strand
TTGCAGGTTGAGGCACAGGGGTTTGTCGGTGACCACGTGTTTGCCGGCCTCCATGGCGGCAATGGCCTGGGACGCGTGCAGGTCGTTGGGCGTGGCCAGCACCACCAGGTCGACCTGCGGGTCGTTGAGCGCTTCTTCGAAGTGGGCGAAGGTTTTGATTTTGAGGTCGCGCTCGATTTGGGCGCGGGCCTCGGCGCGGCTGGTGACAATGCCGTAGAGGTTGAGGCCGTCGGCCAGGCCCACCAGGTAGGCGTGGAAGCAGCGGCCGGCAAAACCGTAGCCGACGACCGCGACGTTGGGTTTATCCATGTGAGACCACCGATTTTGAATTGGCGGGACGAATTTTTATATTAAGTCCGGTCCTGTCATAAAGCAAGTATTGGGGAGAGCCGTCATGCGCATCCGCATCAGCTGGAGTTCCGGTAAAGTAGAGGCCCAATTAAACGACACGCCCACGGCGCGCAAATTGTTGGAGGTGCTGCCGGTAGTAGCCGGCGCCAACACCTGGGGCGATGAGGTGTATTTTTCGGTGCCGATGGAGGCCGAGCTGGAGCCCGACGCCAGCGACGTGGTGGACCCCGGCACGGTGTGTTTTTGGGCGGCGGGCAACGCCCTGGCCCTGCTCTTTGGTCCCACGCCGGCGTCCCATGGCGACGAGTGCCGCCTGGTGAGCGCCGCCAATATTCTGGGCCAGATCGAGGGCGGTCCACAGGTGCTGGCGGCGGTGCGCGGCGGCGAAGAGATACGGGTGGAGCAGGCAGAGGATGGTTAAGCATGAGGTGATTGCTGTACAGGGAACATCCGGCCGCGGCGGTGCATCCTATTTCAGTAGGGATTCCGTTGGCCCGAGCGACTATCGTTTACAGTGCTTCCATGTGCAGCCAAGGGGTGGAGTTTGAAGAGAGTCGTAAAGATATGGCCGGCCTTCCTGTTGCTCTTCCTGCTGGGATGCGCCGCGGGATATTCGAGCTATATGGGCGCACCCCTCAAGAAAATGGCCAAGGGGGATTACGCCGGCGCCCTGGCCAAGCTGGAAAAGCCAGACGGCAAGACCAACCGCCTGCTCTACTATTTTGAAAAGGGGCTGCTGCTGCATTACCAGGGCGAGTACGACGCCTCCAACCAGGTTTTTGCCCGGGCCGAGGACCTGATCGACCAGCTTTACACCAAGTCGATCTCGCGCGAGGTGGCCGCCCTTTTGACCAACGACGCCATTCGCGCCTACAGCGGCGAGGAGTTCGAGCGCGCCCTCATCCACTACTACCGGGCGCTCAACTACCAGTACCTGAACCAGCCCCAGGAGGCGCTGGTCGAATGCCGCAAGGCCAATTTGCGCCTGGAGGACTATGCCGCCAAGGCCGAATACAAACTCACCTATAAAAACGACGCCTTCATTCAGTACATGAGCGGGTTGTTCTTTGAGGCCGAAGGCGAGCTGAACGACGCCTACATTTCTTATAAAGACGCCGACAAGGGCTACAGGGCTTATGCCGAGACCTTTGGCATTCAGCCGCCCAAGATGCTGGGCGCCGATTTGGCGCGCCTGGCGTTTAAATTGGGCTATCACGCCGAAGCGACCGCTTACAATGAGCGCTACGGCTTGAAGATGGGCGATTGGACCCCCCGCAAAGACGGCGAGGTCATTTTTTTTGTCGAGCACGGTTTTGTGGCGCGCAAATATCAGCAAGAGATCAACCTGCCTATTTTGGAGAGCGACCCCAAGGGCGATGTGTGGGTGGCCTCGGAGCGTGCCGTCTACCGCTACCGCCACCATCCCTACGCCTACCGCCGCGCCAAGGTCAAATACTGGTTGAAGGTGGCTTTGCCCGAGTACCGCGAGCAGCCGTCCAAAGTGCGCCAGGTGCGCCTGCGCGGCGGCGGGCGGCGCGCCGACGGCGTGTTGGTGGAAGATCTGGACGCCATCGCGCAAAAGAATTTTAGCGAGAAAGAAGGCACCATTCTACTGCGCACAGTGGCGCGCGCCTTAGCTAAATACGTGGCGACGCAGAAGGCGGAGGACGAGAGCGAGATTTTGGGGGCGCTGTTCAATCTCTTTGGGGCGGCGACCGAAGCGGCCGACACGCGCAGCTGGCTGGCCCTGCCGGCGCAGATCCGCATGGCGCGTTTTTCGCTGCCGCCGGGAACAGTTGACCTAGAATTGGAGTTTTTAAATGATAGAGGTGCTATATTAGAAGTGCAGGAATTTCCCGGCGTTGAGGTACGGGCGGGCAAGCCGGTGTTTTTGAGTTACAGGTCTTATCTTTGAGAGGGAGTGCTTTTATGCGCAAAGTGTGGTCGATCATCGGGTGGGCGCTGCTGCTGAGTTGGGGCACAGCTCTGTCCCAGAAGGCGTCGCCGGCCGGTGCATCCTCGGGCCAAAATGTGTTAGAGGACGGCCTCATATTTAATATCGTCGAGTGGGACGGCGAAAAGCTGCCCCCGCTCTACGAGCGCTCGGACCAATTGCCGCTGAGCTTGGCCGACGTCAAAAAGCTCAGCGACAATAAGTTTGGTACCGCGGCCATCGTCAAAATGATCCAGGAGCGCCGCTGCGCCTGCGACGCCTCGGTGGACGCGCTGGTGGAGCTCAAAAACGCCGGTGTGCCCGAAGCTGTGATCCAGGCGGTGTCGCTGCACTCGCTGCCGCCCAATCGCTTTTTGCGCCTGGCCATCAGCATCGATTTTGAGGGGTTGGGGGGCGGCAAAGAGATTTCCAAACAGGCGCGGCGCGGTTACATTTATCTGATTGTCCCCGACGGCAAGCGCGAGCGCGTTTTCTTTGGCAATTTAAACACCATTCTGGCCGGCCAGTGGCGCGACGACACGCTGGTGGACCGGACTGATTTATTGCTGCCCAAGAAGGTGCGGCGCGTGGTGTTTACCGCCAATGTGCCGCTGAAGACCTACGGCGAAAAAGAGGCGCTGGTGTTCATGTCGACCAAACCCGATATCTACACTGCGGCGGACATTCCGGCGGCGGACAGGGCCGGCATCAAGCGCTATAAGATCGACTATCCGGAGAGTTCGCTGTTGCAGGTTTGTTCATTAAACGTGCTGCTGCGGCAAGACCAGATGTTGCCGGACATGTGGCACTTTGTGCGGTCGCATTTTGAGTGCGAGTGGGATTGAGTTTAAACGGCTAAGTAGAATTTAAAAGTATCGCGAGTTATGGAGAAAGGGAGAGCGTTATGAGACACCTCATTGTAGGATGTGCATTTTTGGCTGCGGCGGTGAGCATGGCGGCCTGCGGGGGACCGCGGGCGTTTACCCGGGGGTCGTACGAAGATCCCAACGAGATCGTGCTACTCGACGACAAGTGGACGCCCAGCGATATGCAGCTGGTGGCCAAGAAAATGATCGATTCGATGGAGGCCTGGTACGACGCTAATACCATGACCGACAAACCCGAAGTCATTTTAGAGATGCCGCGCAACCGCACCGCCGAGCACATAGATATGAAGGCGCTCTACGAACACATAAGGACGGCGTTGATCAACAGCGGCAAGTTTGGATTTTTGGACAAGGACGCGCGCCAGGAGATCGCCGACGAGATGCAGTACCAGAGGTCCGGCTACGTGGACCCCAGCGAGGCCATAGCCCCCGGCAAGCAGAAGGCGGCGGAGTATTTAATGGGGGGCAGTATCACTTCGACAGTGCAGGAGGTGGGCAACAATAAAGTGGTGTACTACAAGGCCACCTTTAAGCTGACCAATATCGAGACGACGGAAATTCTGTGGACGGACCACAAGGAGATCCGCAAAGATTTCAAGAAGAAGAGCATAGGCTTCTAGAGAGGGGATAGACTCCATGGTGCGATGGCTGGTATTGGCGCTGTGCCTGGCCTTGGGTGCGGTTGGCGCCAAAGAGCCCGGGCCCGGCCGCACGGACGGGCCGGAGGGCAGCGAGTACGGTACGGGGGGCTATAGCAATTACCGCACGGGCGGCGAATTTTATTTGGAGGGGTTTTTCGGCTCCGCGTCGGTGGACTTTGAGGGGGAGGGGGTGCGGGACAATCAATCGGAGACGGATTTGATCAGCGGGGTGGCCCTGGGGTATATGGTGGAGGATTGGCTGGCTTTTCAGGTGGGCTACGGGGCGATCCAGGATCAGAATATTGGCTTGTTGACGGCCGGCACGCGGACGTCTTCTGACTATTTGCCGTTCAGTTATTTCTTTTCGCTGGACGGCGAGTTATTTATGCCGGACGAGGGGGAGAATAAGTTTGCGATTGTGCCGGGGGCGGGGGTGGAGTTGTTGCTGACGGAGAAGTTGCGGGTGGGGTTGAGTTATCAGCACGATTTTGTTTTTGCGGACGAAAATTTGGATATCGACCGGTTTATGGCACGGGTACATTTTAGGTTCTAGTTTTCGTTTTACTTGGGTGAGGACGGTCCGGTAGGGGAGCCTCTCGCTCTCTCGCTCATACTCGCCGGGCATCCCTGCCCGGCGAGTATGAGCGAGAGAGCGAGAGGCTCCCCCCTTACCGCGTTCTAGACAAACGCCAAGTAAGTTACCCAACCAACTCCAAAAAATAGCTATGTACGGTCAAATCATCCGTGAGTTCCGGATGAAATGAGGCCACTACAATATTTCCTTGCCGTGCCATAACGCAATCGTCGCGGCACGTGGCCAAAGCCTCCACTCCGTCGCCCAACTCGACGATGCGCGGGGCGCGGATGAAGACCATGTACAATTCTTTGTCGGCGCCGTTGGCGTGGAAGGTGCCAGGGCCTTCAAAACTGTCGACCTGGCGGCCGTAGCTGTTGCGCTCTACGGCGATGTCGATCAGGTGGAGGGATTTCTGCGGAGGATTGCTCACCTGATTGGACAACAAAATCATGCCGGCGCAGGTGCCCAAAATGGGCTTGCCGGCGCCGGCAAAATTTTGCAGCGGCTCCCAAAAATGGGAGGAGTCCATCAGTTTAATTAGCGTCGTGCTCTCGCCGCCGGGAATGACCAAGCCGTCGAGCTCGGTGAGCAGCTCGGGCTTTTTGACGACTTTGGCGGCGGCGCCGGCCTGTTCGAGCATGCGGCAATGCGCCGCGTAGTCACCCTGGAGGCCGAGGACGCCGATCATCTAAAAACTACCAGCCCCGGGTTTGGAGCAGGTCCTTTTCGTCGAGCGTTTCCATATTGATGCCCACCATGGCCTCGCCCAGGTTTTCGGAGACGCGGATCAAAACCTCGGGGTCTTCGTAGTGGGTGGTGGCCTCGACGATCGCCTTGGCGCGAATTTCGGGATCGCCCGACTTGAAGATGCCCGAGCCCACAAAGACGGCCTCGGCGCCCAGCTGCATCATCAGCGAGGCGTCGGCCGGGGTGGCGACGCCGCCGGCGGCAAAGTTCGGCACCGGCAGCTGGCCGCTGTCGGCGACCATGCGCACCAATTCATAGGGGGCGCCCAGGTCTTTGGCGGCGGTCATCAGCTGCTCAGGACGCAGGGTGGTGATGCGGCGCACCTCGTCGGTGACGGTGCGCATGTGGCGCACTGCCTCGACGATGTTGCCGGAACCGGCCTCGCCCTTGGTGCGGATCATAGCGGCGCCTTCGCCGATGCGGCGCAGGGCCTCGCCCAGGTTGCGGCAGCCGCAGACGAAGGGCGCGTCAAAGGCGAATTTGTCGACGTGGAAGTGCTCGTCGGCCGGGGTCAAGACCTCGCTCTCGTCGACGTAGTCGACGCCCAGGGCCTGCAGCATCTGGGCCTCGGCAAAGTGGCCGATGCGGCACTTGGCCATCACCGGGATGCTGACCGCTTGCATGATTTCGCGCAGTTTTTCGATGCTGGCCATGCGGGCCACGCCGCCCTGGGCGCGGATGTCGGCGGGGACGCGCTCCAGCGCCATCACCGAGGTGGCGCCGGCGTCTTCGGCTATTTTGGCTTGGTCGGCGGTGACTACGTCCATGATGACACCGCCTTTGAGCATTTCGGCCAGGCCGGTTTTGAGGCGCAGGGTGCCCGTTTGGGCGGATTGACCGTTGGTGTTCTCACTCATGGCCGAACTCCTTTTGAATAATCCGGTAAGTGGTTAATATGTGGCGTTTCAAGAATAATTGATAGTATCTCAATAAACATAGGGAAGAAATTGTGCAGTGCAAAGGACAGGGTAGATTTTTTTCGGGAACAGCAAGTGGGCATTTTAATGAAGAAATAGTGGCGAGTTTTATCACCCGGACTGGCCGCGGAACCTTTGCAGATAGGTGCGCATCAAATCCCAGGCGAAGAGGCGGAGGGCGAGGAGGTAGGAGAGCAGCCCGAGGGCGAAGGCGAGGAGCAGGCGGGACAGGGGGTTGTCGCCCAGGAAGGGGTGGGCCAGCAGCAAGGGGAGCAGGACGGCGGCGGTGATCAGGAGGGGGCGCACGAAGGCGTTAAGGTAGGTTGCAAATTTGAGGTCGATGAGGCGGTTGACCAGGTATTGGGAGACGGGCAGGGCGAGCAAAGCAAAAACGGCGACGACGGCGGCGACCCCGGCGATGTCCTGGCCGAGGATTTCGCCGGGGGTGCCGCCGTGGTAGTGGATGCCGTAGTAGAGGCCGGGGATGAGTAGGATGAGGGTCGCCAGGGTCCAGCGGAAGGCCCAGTCGGCTTTGCCCTTGGCCAGGTAGACGGAGCCGGCTACGGTACCGACCGCTTTGAACATGCCAGCCAGGCAGAGCAGGCGGAAGGCGTCGACAGCCGGCAGCAAGTCCGCGCGGGTGAAGAGTAGGATTTCGGGCGCAAAGAGCAACATGCCGGTTAAAAAGGGCCAGGAGATCAAGGCTATAATCTGTACCGACTTGAGGTAGAGCCGCCGCAATAGGTCGTCGTCGTCTTGAATGGTGGAGAAGGTGGGGAAGGTGACCCGGGTGATGGTGGTGGCGGCGCGGGTCAGGGGCATCATGGTGAAGCGGTAGGCGAAGGCGTAGAGAGCCAGGTTTTCATCACCGTTTTTTATTAAGAAAAACACAATAAAGAAATTGTCTAACCGACTCCTGAGGTAGTTGGCACAGTTGGCGCCGGTGGTGTTGAGGCCAAAGGGCAGCAATTGGCGCAGGATCTGCGCGTTGAAGCGCAGCCGCGGGCGCAGGGTAGAGGCGTGCCACAGGCCGGCCAGGTGGACAATTTCGCGGGCTGTGGCATTGACGGTGGGAACAAAAAAAATAGGAATCAGGAAAAGCAGGCTGCCCAGATAAATGCCAAGAGCCGCCAGTGCGGCTGTGATGACGGCTAATATTTCGGCCTTGGCAATGGCGGTGAAGTTGAGGGCGCGCTGCAGAGGAGCGCGGACGACGCCGGATACGGCGGCGAAGGGGATGAAGAGGCTGAGGTAGGTGAGGATCTGGGCGAATTGTTCTTGAAGGTCCTGGGCCGATTGTCCTGGACTATCTGATTCCGCATTGCTGAGGAAACGCTCGATAAAATCCAGGCGAGCGATGGTCTGGGCCAGTAGGATGAGGGCGGCGGCGATGCTCAGACCGATCAGTAAATTGGTCCAGAATGCCGAGTAGAAGTGGTCCTCGCTCGGGTCGCGGCGCTGGACCAGGGCGGAGCCCAGGCCGAGGTCGGCGACCAGGGCCAAAAAAATGACCACCGCCAGCGCCGCTTCAAACTGCCCCATGATGCTCAGATCTAGCCATCTGTAGAACAGGAAGTTGACGACCAATTGGATGGCGACCGAGCTGCCGGTCCACAATACGCCGCGCAGGGCCCGGGTGGAAAGAGATTGGTTTTGCAAAGCTATATTTTATTTCGCCTTATTGAGGCGGGCGGTTAGGGTTTGATCCAGTAGCGCGCTTCCCGGTCGATGTGGTGTAGGTAGACGCCGATGTCGTTTTCTCGCATGTACTCGTCGACGGCTTTTTTGCAGCCGGCGTAACAGCCGTAGTCGTCTATTATAACAAAACCGCCGCGCACGACTTTGTCGTAGAGGTGGTGCAGGCAGACGCGGGTGGAGTCGTACCAGTCGCCGTCGAGCCGCAGGATGGCGATGTCGTCCAGGTTGGCGGCCGTCTGCGGCAGCGTGTCCTGGAACCACCCCTTGTGGTAATGCAGGTGTGTTTGGGGGTAGCCGATGCGCTCTTCCAGCAGTTCTTTGTTGGCGGCCAGCGTGCCCGTTTCGCCGTAGGCATTTTCCAGGGCCACTAACTGACCGTCCGCCTTGCCTCCGGCGGCGCGGGCGAATTGCACGGCCGCCTCGCCATCGACGGCGGCGTTGGGCTGGGGGATGCCTTCAAAAGAATCGAAGAGGTGCAGATGGCGGCGCGTTTGGCCGTGGGCGAGGTTGGCCAGGGCCATCAGGCCTACGGCACCGCCCTTCCAGGTGCCGCATTCGACAAAGCTGCCGGCCAGATCCTGGCCCTCGCAGAATACGGCCTGCTGGTAGAGGGTGACCAGTTTTTCGTAGACGACCATGGTGTGGGAGCCCACCGCGTCGATG
>CAXGRO010000232.1:0-8442 GCA_964012055.1 uncultured bacterium | reverse complement strand
ATGGTCGCCTAGCTGACCATCACCGGCCTGCCCGGCTAACAAACGCCCATGGTCCCCCAGGCCTTCATCACCGGCGGCTTTGGCCCCGATACCCTCGGCCTAAAAAATATGACCGGTCTGGGACTGAGCACGGTGTGGCTGGGCGAAACCGCCGCCAATATGATGAACACCGTGGTCCACAGCCTCAAATTGATCTCCTCCGGCGCCAAACCCGACCGCCGCATCCCCTGGACTATCTTACTGGCCGTGGCCATCGGCCTGAGCGATTCCATCTGGCTCACCATGACCACGGCCTACCAGTTCGGCGGCATCAATCTGCACTGCTGGTATTTCGACGGCGCCCCTCGCTGGCCCTACCGCTACATGGCGTCGGTGGCCAACCAGCCCGAGCCCTCCTTTAACTTTACCGCCGGCGGCGGCCTGTTTATGGCCCTACTGCTCTACCTGTGCCAGCGCTTTGTCTGGTGGCCGCTCCACCCCATCGGTTTTCCAATCTCCTCAACCTACACCATCATCTCTTACGGCTGGTTTTCCATCTTTCTGGCCTGGCTCTTCAAAAGCCTTATCCTGCGCTACGGCGGCGTGCGCCTCTACCGCTCCATGTTGCCCTTTTTCCTGGGCCTGGCACTGGGCAAATTCACCACCGCCAACCTGTGGGTTTTCATCGACGGATATTTTGGCGTAGAAGGCAATATGATTTTTAACTTCTGAACCAGCACATTTTTTATTTCTAACAGTTAGGCCATCGACTTCCTCAGCCGTAAACGTCTGGCGCAGGCACAAAAAACCAAACATATTAAAATGATCTATCTGGTCTTGGGAAAACATGAGATACGCTCCTGAAAAAAATCCAGCGAATCAAATTCACCTTCAAATTTTATTTCATATTCACGTTGTATTACTGCCAGTACTGCCCTGGTGGTCGCGCTTCCACTGCCGGGCTAATATGTCGCCCTCGTTTTGGGCCGCGGCACCGGCCGCGACGATCTTTGTGGAGCCGCCGCCGTTGGCGAGTTCAATATCCATGTTGCGCGGGTTGGTTTTCCACTCCCCTGCGGTGAAATCCGGCACATCGATAGAATTGGACCGGTTGAGCACCGACCACTGACTGAGCGGAATAATCGCACTCCAACTCGCCGCGTCGTACACGTCTTGGTCGAGCGGCAAGCCGTTGCGCAGGCAGTCTATCAAATGCCAGTCCATGATCAAATCCGCCCCCCCGTGGCCGCTGCTGCGCGCCGCCTCGCCAATCCTGCGATATATCTCGGGCTTGTACTCCTCCTCGAGTTGGGCGAATTCTTCGGGCGTCACCCACTTGTGATCCCCCTTTGCGATACGCGGCGGACTTGGATCGTACAGCGCCGCCCCCCGGGTGCCGTGGATGCCGTGGATGAGGTTGTGGGGCGAAGGAGTGGTGGCGTCGTGCTGCAACATAATGGTGCGGCCCTGCACCGTGCGAATCACTGTCGTATTCATATTGCCGCGATACTCCAGCCCAACAAACTCCTCAAAATGTGGGTCGCTTTCGGCCAATTCCCTGGCTTTTTTCGCCATCATAAAATCGTTGCCCTCAACCGACACCAGATAATCCAAACGGTCGCCCCGATTGATGCCCATGGTCTGGCAGATCGGCCCCAAGCCGTGGGTGGGATAAATATTACCCCGCCTGCTGGCATACTGCCGCAGCCACCACATATCCGAGTAAAAATCCTTGCCGAAATTATTGCCCATCTTGCTGGTGTTATAAGCCCCTTCCCCGTGCACCACGTCGCCAAAGAACCCCTTGCGCGCCATGTTGATGGTCAACAGGTGAAACGGCATGTATGAATAGTTCTCCAGCATCATCAAGTGGCGCCTGGCCTCTTCCGCCGTCTGCACCAATTGCCAGCACTCCTCCATGGTGCCGGCGGCCGGTACTTCGCTGGCCACGTGCTTGCCCTGCTGCATGGCGTAAATGGACATTGGGGCGTGCAGGTAATAAGGCGTAGTCACAAACACCAAGTCGATGTCGCCGCGCTCACACAGTTTCTTCCATTCGTCCCCTCCGTCGGTGTACAACTCCGGTGCGTGGTCGGTGTTTTCGACATGTTTGAGCGCCCCCTCTACTTTTACGGGATTCTTATCGCACAGGGCTTTTATTTCCACCCCTTCGATTTTTATAAGATTTCTCAAATGCCCCGGCCCTCGGTTGCCCAGCCCGATGATGCCCACCCGCACGGTGCCCAATTTGGGTGCCGCATACCCCGCCATATTAAAACGCTGCCGATGGGACGCAGCATACGTTTCGTTTACCTGTAGCGTATTGGCCTGCTCTATACCATTTATTTTTTGTTGCATGTTATCTTTCTCATTCCTTTCCGCTGGCTTGTTCGTAGAGCCGGGCCATAGCCAGCAGAGGATTATGTCCCAGATAGTCACGACACGGGCGGTTAAACTCAGTGTCCGGCTTGCGCTGGACATCTTCCGGTTTCCCCCCCTGCGGATGGTAGAACTCCCATATAGTGCCGGTCCTTTCGAATTGCACTGCGGAGTCGTCAAGAGCCCGTTCCAAAAGCAAAGCGGCGTCTTGATGGGCGCCGTAGTTCATGCATCCTCTGGCGGCCCAGTACGTCATGCTGTTCCAGGCCGGACCGCGCCAACAGCGCAATTCGAATCGCGGATCATCCTGGGCAACCGTTGTAATGGGATGCTCACAAAAGAATCTTTCCGGGTTCATAAGGTTGCCCCGAATAACGCGGTGCGCCTGTTCAGATGTGGCGGCGCCGACCACGAGAGGCCACAACCCCTCATAGGAGTGACAGCGAAGGGAGGGCTCACCAACGGCCCAGATGTCGTGAAAAAAGTCGGTGTCCTGAGCAAACAACTGCTCTTGAATGAAGGACTTGAGAGCGTCGGCTTTGTCTGTGAATTCATTTGAGGCCTCGCCAAGTAACAAACCCCACCGTCCGGCATAGACATACATGGCGAACACATGGGAAGTCGCATCAACACAGGCAAATGAACCCGGTTTTGCCTCAAGGAAGCGAATGCCCTCGTCCACCCCGCTCTCCCAGGTAGACTTAAGGATGTCGAGGTAGAAGAATCCTCGCCCCGTTGCCCTGCGGTTTTGCTCGAACCAGGAGATCTGTCGAACGAGCGCCTTGTAGGCCAGGGGCAGGATGTCCGACCCGTACAGATCTGCGTAATCCTGGACGGCAATAGGCCAGGCCGGCGGATGACCCGTTTCGGTATTCCAGCGCGCCTTGCCCTCGCGCACATAGATGACTCCGGGTAGGAACCCGTCCTCCTGCTGTGCGGCAAGGTTGTTTTCTATTTGGCAGCGCGCATGTTCGCCATCGATTGGCAAGATATCCAGGATGGCATGCACAATATCCCAATGACCGAACGCAGGGCCGTAGCAGTAACCCGGCCCCAACTCTTCCCACGGATGCGGAAATGGAGCCACTGCCGGTTTAACACTCCTGCCGTGGAGATCGGCCACGTAGTTCAGCATACGTCCCCATTCTGCCTTGCCCGGCGGCTGCGTCTTGTTAGTAGCAATCTTCATTATGATGTGCTTTCTGTAGTCAAACTTGTGATTATACTACAAAAAAATCACGTCAAGTAAGTGCGACACGACTTGGCTCTCCGACAATCAGGACTATGGACTAATGCCCGTGGCCTCGGTCCATAGTCGGTCGGTTTGACGATTTCGTGGCCCGCCGCTTTTGCACCTTCAAGCAGACGCTCTGCCCGTTCAGTAACCTCATGTGTTGTTCCCTGCTGATTGTCATTTTTCGGTGGGTTTCGCTATAACAGAGACAGTATAAGCGCGTCCCCCCCTTTCAAGCGTTAAAGTACTGTTCCAGGCCTCCCTTCCTCTGGCTCAGGTGCGGCGCTGTCCGGTCTCGCGTCTCCTGTCCGGCAATCGTCATCGCAAGCCCTATAGGCGCAGGCCCCAGGTCATCCTGTCGACCGTTGTAGTCCGTGCCGCCCCACCGCATTCCCACTGCTACCACATCAAACCTGGCAAAGCGCTCCGTCCGCCGATCGAAACGCAGATTGCCCAGCAGCACCGCATCCAGTCCCCGCTCCCGGCAGGCGCCATCGTACCATTCGCCTTCCGCAAGGAGTTGTGCGTGCCCACTAAGTTTCAGATCTATCCAGTCCAACGTCATCCCCGTCACCGTCAAGGTCATCGCCGCATCCCGTACCGAATCGGGCGGCCATGGAGGGGCTTCTCCCCGTACGTAATCCACCAAGTGGTAGCGGACCAACCGCCGGGTCAATCCCTCTGGAAACGGATAGGTATCGTCCACGGCGACGCCGTCGGGAACAATCGACAACATTTCCTCCCGACGGAACCAAATGTAATCCCGATTGTGTGCCTCCCGTTCCAAGCCCGGAGGTCGTGTATCTACCTGCCGGGGCAGGTCCCGGACCCCCAGACACAAAACTAACCCCTCTTCCGGATACCCCCAGGCAAACACACCGTCCCTGTACTCCAGATCCTCGATCTCTTCCGCCCCCTGCTGTGTCTTTCGATTCTCCCAGTTCACCAGCGCCCGCCTCAACATACCCAAAAACAGATCCGGATTTCTACCCACACCGGGGCCCTTGATTTTCCCGTTCGGAAACAATCTTTCGCGACTGCCCAACACCTCGCCCTCCGTCGTCGCCACATACAGTCCCTGATGATTCGTCCCGTGATCTATATACCCCACCCGGGCCTGCGCTTCCTCAAAGGAATATCCGTACCGGCCCTGCCAGGCGATCAGGCGCAAAAACCGGCCCTCCTCATCGTCCTGCCGCTGGAGACAGGTATTGTTCACGGCCACCGGAACGAACTGTTCCTTCAAAAGCGCAATCACGCGGGCATCTGAGAAGACGAGCGCACGGCCCGTAACCCCATTATTTCAGACGCACCCCAGGGGATGGCCATTCATCGCCCAGATGAACAGCGGCTTCTCCTCAGACGCAGCCTTCTGCCGTCCCTCCCAGAGCACTCCGATCCAGGGGATATCCGTCCACCGCTCCTTTTTGACGCGACAGGCTTCGAATAGCTCCGCAAACGTCTCCTCCGTGAGCACCGGGGCCGCATTGTCTAGCTCTTTAGATATCACAAGGCATCTCCTTCTGGTGTCCGTAAAGTTCTTGTGGTTCGTTTATTCCAAAGTTTTAGGCACTCTCGTCTAATCGACCTTCATCATCGGCTCCTCTTCGGTAATAACGTACCTTGAACGCATCAATAAGTACCAGCTGATTCTTCTTTTCCCATTTCCTTTAACGGTCCTCAATTAGGCGACGTGGAACTATGTCTTTACTTCATTTTCACGATCTACTTCGTCCAACGGCGCCATAGGTATGTACCAGCTCCTTTCATCACCTCAAGCTTGCCTTTATCTAGGACATCCGCGATTGCGTCTCCTGCATTGGAGATGGATCTAGGGTTGTGGCCATTGAAGACTTCAGTCGGATTCATGGCTACAAGGCCGCTGTATCTAACCCTCATCTCGGCTCTTGAGAGCGTGCCCGACATATACAATCGAATCCCATCGGCTTGCATCCACCACTTGGGTTTATATCCAGCAAGACCATCTGACTCCGTCTGCCCGTAGATCGTATCACCACAGAACAACAGCCTCTTTCGGCCCAGCCGCCAGAAGACCCACATCTCGCCATCCTCGTGCCCACACGACATGGCCCGCAAACCACATAGCAACTCCTCATCTCCGAAGGTTCGCTTGGCCGACTTGTGTGCTTTGGCTGGACTCCCCTGTGGAACCAACACGGGGGCCTTCACCTGGTTGCCAAACCATCTCGCATCGCGATCATGATTGGCACAGGTCAAAACTACGGCGGCAAATCCATCAACGAATTCACGGAGGTAGTCTAAACCCTATAGCGGTAGTTTCACTGGATCAATGAGAACGCCCCCGTCGTCTGTGAGCAATAGATAGGAGACTCGGATGTCATTTCGTCCCCCCTCCCACGTCGTCCATCGCAGCACACGCGGGCTGGACTCGGAGCCAACAGCTACTTCAATCTTCTGTCCGTATTTAATGAAGTTCATTCACTTCTCTGTTGTGATTAACTGCATTGATATATGATGTGGAATACTTTGTTCCTACTAAAGTTGGGACCACAAACAGGGTTAATCCAGCCGCGATATCATAGAGTGTGTCCATTTCTTCGTTGCTTTCTTTATTTAGCACTACTCAGCGGAAATAGGTTACCCCTCTTCTGCCATCGTAGGTAGCACAGCAGTAAGCCGAAAGCCCATCGTTTGGAATGATACCAGTGGAGGTTCATCTGTTGCAGCCCTTCTTCTACCGCTGGAAAGGGCGGGTCGTGGGCTTTTTCAAAGGCCGCCCTGGCGATCGCATATGCGCTCTGGTCCTCCCTCGCGTAGCCCGTGGGGATGCTCCAGACGAGTCCAGCGATGTCTGCCGTACTCCCGCAAGCCGGCCGGAATACAAAGGCACTCCCCGCCGGCCTACCAGAGAACGGCGGATGCCAGCCTGGCGCCCTCGACCATGGCTTCGAGCTTGGCCCAGGCGATTCTGGGGTCGACCATTGGGTTCAGCGTGGCGGCGGTGCCGAACCCGCAGTCGGTTCCCGCCATCACGTTCTCGCGGCCAACCACCTCTGCATAGCGAACGATCCGTTGCCGGACCAACTCGGGATGCTCGACGAAGTTGGTCGTGGTGTCGAGCACCCCGGGGATCAGCACCTTGCCGTCCGGCAGCTTGACTCGCTCGAACACCTGCCACTCATGGGCGTGGCGCGGGTTGGCTCCTTCGACCAAAAGTCCCACCGGTCGCGCCTTTAGAAGCAGGCTGACGAGGTCGGCTAACGGCATGTCTCGGACGTGCGGCCCCTCGTAGTTACCCCAGCAGACATGGAGGCGCATGCGGCCGGCAGGGATATCTCGAACGGCGTGGTTGAGCGCCTCGATGTGCATTTCGACCGTCATAAGGAACTCACCGTCGGTCTGGTCGGCGTATTTGGCCGACCGTCCGCCCGCCAAGTCAGGCCCGTCGAGTTGCAGCACGAGCCCGGCCTGATGGATGGTGTCGTACTCGTATTTGAGCAGGTCCGCCAGCGCAAACACGTACGCCTCTTCACTGCCGTAATACCGGTCCACGATGTATTGAGAGGCCGCTCCTGGAGACGCTGCCGTCATGAAAATCTCGCTCGGCGCGACGGAACCGAGCGCTGCCGTCAGTGTCGCGATGTCGCGATGCACCGCGTCGGTATCGTTCCAGACGAGGGCTCCCGTGCAGGCCGGTCGCTCCCAGCGATCAAGGCTCCCTCTAGTAGCGGCATGCTCCGGGAAGTCCCGCTGATCCAGCGTAATGAACGGCCCCGTGTCGCCCATCAGTTCCAGCCCCCCGACGCGGTCTCTGAGGTAGTGCAGGTAGCTGGACTTGCCCTGCTCGCCATCGTTGACGACGTCGATGCCCGCGTCAACCTGCTTGCCGATAACGTCGGCCACGGCGTCGCTCACGCGCGACTCCAAAGCCGCCGGATCGACCGGCTTTCCGGCGTCGCGGTCTATCAGCAATTTCGCCAGATCCGCCGGACGCGGAAGACTGCCGGTATGCGTGGTCAGAATCCTGTCGATGCTGCGCTCGATATGACTATCTCCTGGAGCCCTTGGCAGGCCGGGTGAACTTCTGATGGTATATCTCCGTACGTTCTGAAGATATACCGAATAGATTCTGCTTCTTTCCTTCCCATATCATATATCGGTTCTCCGGTTTGCGCTCCGCACCCGGAGCGAAGCGGAGGGTTGGACGAAGCCCCAAGCGACGCCTGTCGCGTAGCGCAAACCGTGATGATAAAGGAAAACACCAACCATTCCGTATCCCATTCCAACAGCAGATCCACGCCCCATACGTCAAACACGACGCCCTCGGCTTCCAACCGCGTAAATTCGGCCTCGCACATGGACAGATAGACCGTGCCGACGTTACCGGAATCGGGGCCCAGGGATCTGTAGCTCAGCGACGGACGGCCGCGCGGATGCGTGTTATGACTTCCGCCCCGGCGGCGAACGCGGCTTCGTAGTCACCCTTGCGGAATGCCTCCAGATGCTCCGACCAGCCGACAGGGTCTTTGGCCGGGCGATCGTCAGCGGGCATGTGCGCGCGAGCATATGCGATCATGCCGTCGAGCTCGACCTGTTGGGCCACACACTCTCGGTGCCGATTGCGGGCGATGGGATCACCGGCGCTCAGAGCTACTAGCCGGGTCGCGAGGTCGGTCATGCGGCGGATCAGGAGCTCGGCTCGTTCCTCCCCAAACCGGGCGCTCGCGTCGGTGCGCGGGTCATCTCCGCCGACGCCCTGTGGGGCCACGCTCGGATCGGCATCGAGCTCTCCCACATCAACGCACTCCGGTGCCAGGTGGAGGAGAAGGGAAGTCTCGATGGCGGCCGCGTGGTCCATAGGCTTGGCC